>DATIOT010000618.1:0-2669 GCA_035472875.1 Mycobacterium sp. | reverse complement strand
TGAAGAAACCAGTTGCGCAATCGTCGCGCCCAGCCCCAGAGTCTCGTCGTCGGGGTGGGGCGCGACGACGACCAGGCTTCGGCACCCGGTCAGATCGAGTGACGGCAGGGCTTCCCGGTCGAGGGCGGCCAGCCACACCGGCACCGGCGTGCCGCCGCGGGTCAGCGGCTTGGCCGCGAACCTGGTGCAGTTGCCTATCGGTATGGTCCTCAACGCCGGCGCCCCGCTAGCCGCCCGAGCTCGGCCAGATCCCGCTCGGCGTGGCTTTGTCGTATATAGATGCTCAGGTCGGCCACGCGCTGAGCATGCCGTCCGTCCTGACACAGGGGGCCCGGTCCCAGCGCGCGGCCGGTGCGGGTGATGGCTTCATCGGCTGCGTGTTCCACGACTGCACGGACGCGGTGGGCCAGCAGTTGAGCGGTACCGGCCCGGTCGAATGGATCGGAATCGATCTGGGCTGCAGCGGCGGCCAGCATCGCCTCACCGGCGGCCAGCGCGGCGTCCACGGCACCCAGATGGGCCAGCGAGTAGGCATCGGCCGATTGGCTGCCGGCGCAGCAATAGAGCGGGTCGGCGACTCTACGCGCCCCGCCGAGCCAGCAAGCCGCCACTCCGATCGCACCGTGCCAGAACCCGGGGCGATTCAGATAGGCACCGGACTCACCGACGGCGACCGCGTGGGCGTTGGTGAACTGCACCGACCGGGTATCACTACCGGCCATCCCGGCGTTCCACCACGTGCTCGGCAACGGTTTGACGGCAGGATCGGTGACTGACACCGCGAACAGGCTGCGTCGTCGGTCGTCGAGCTGGGCGGTCACCAGCGCATGGGTGCAAAATCCAGCACCCGAGCACCACACCTTCGTGCCACTAAGGGTGAACGCGCCACCGCCGAGATCGGTCGCGGTCAGCATCGCGTCGGAGGATTCGGCGGCCCACACCCCCCATAACTGGCCCGCCTCGGGGGGCTTGCCGCCCAACTCGTCGAGTATCGCCACAGCATCGACATGGGCCTCGGCGATCCGAGCCGCCACGATGTCGTCCTCGGCCAGCAACGTCAGATGCCGCCAGCGTTCAGCGGTACGTCCCGACGCCGGTAGCGGCAGTTCTAGTCGCCCTGACTCCAACCAGTGCTGTACCAGCCCGGCAGTCATGCGCAGTCCTCTGTGGCTGTAGCGCCCAGTTGGCGCAGATGGTGCGCGAATCCTTGAGGGGCCCGGCCCTGGGTGCGCGCGGACGTGACGACCGATAATTCGGGGTCCCGATGGATGCAATAGCCAGCGGCCTCGAACCGCGCCACGAGGTCGACATCTTCGCCCGAGGACAGCGCGCGAAAACCACCCACCCGCCAATAAGCCCTGGCGCTGAAACCCATGTTCGCGCCGTGAATGTGGTCGTGACGGTTCTGGCTGCCCGTCTCGTAGGCCTGCTCATAGCGCTCGGCGACGTCCGCGGAGTGGTGGCGCCAATCGGCGACCCGGACCACACCCAGGACCACGTCGGCGCCAAGGCCCAGCTGGTGCACCAGCCAGCCGGGGTCTACCTGGCTGTCGGCGTCGGTGGTGGCATACCAACACTCGCTATCAGGCTCGCACAACGAACGGGCATAGCGAAAACCGGCCGCGCGCGCGGCGCCCACGTTGTGAGCCTCGACTCGTACGAAGTGAACATCGGGCCCATACTGACCGGCCAGCTCCGCGCTGCCATCATCGCTGGCGTCCAGGACCACGACCACCGCAACCGGAATCGGCACACATAGGGCCGCAGTAACCGTCGCGCGTAAACACGTCGACAAAGCCGCCCGCTCATTGTGGGCGGGAATGACGACGGCAACCCAGTCGTAGGTGCGCGGCGCAGGCGCTGACATACCGGTCGATTGCCCATTTCGCGGTCACTTAAACACACGACAAATGACACAACGCTGTCTGCCAGGTTGCCCAACCCGGCGGCGGGGTATGACCTATCGACGATGACATCCAGTGAGACACCGGCAAATGTGCCCCCCACCTCCTGCGAGCAGCTGCGGGAGGCGCTGCGTGGTGCAGCGTCGGCGCTCAAGGAACACGGTCCGCGTTTCGCGTTGGCCGGCAGCTACGCGTTGTGGGCCTACGGCGCACCGGAACCCACTCACGACGTGGATCTGGTAGTCGCCGAATCCGATGTGACGGCCGCCGCCGCCACCCTGAGGAAAGCGGGATTCACTGTCGAACATCCGCCAGAGGACTGGCTGTTCAAGGCTCGCATCGGCGATACGGTCGTCGACGTGCTGCACCGCATCAACGGCGTGTCCGTGGAGGCGGCCACTCTGGATCATGCCGAGCAGCGCGATGTGCTGGCAGTCAGGATGCCGGTGCTGCCGCCCACCATGGTGATCATCCAGAAACTACGCGCGCTGGATGAGCATCATTGCGACTTCGCGAAACTGCTTCCGGCCGTGCGGGCGATCCGCGAACAACTGGACTGGGACCGCATCAGAGCACAGACCGCCGACAACGATTTCGCGGTGGCGTTCTTGGTGCTGGCTCTGCGGCTCGGGCTTACCGACTGATCAGTGGCTACGCAGTTTGGCGACCAACTTGTCTTTCGTCAGGCCTGAATATCCCGATATGCCAAGCTCTTTGGCCCGCTTCTTCAATTGTGGAACTGTCCAGTCGGCGTAGGAGCCGGAC
>DATIOT010000617.1:0-2211 GCA_035472875.1 Mycobacterium sp. | reverse complement strand
TCACGCTGCCCATTGTGATCATCACGGGGTTGTTGTCCTACATCGCCTACGGGCCACAGTTCGGCCAGGCGATCCCGTTCGACGTTGGCTGGCTGAAGCTCCCGGCGTTCGATTGGCCGACCAAGCCGTCATGGCTATACCGACTCAACCAAGGTCTGCATGTTGGGCTCGGGCTGGTGCTTATCCCGGTCGTGCTGGCCAAGCTGTGGTCGGTGATCCCGCGCCTGTTCACTTGGCCGCCGGCCAGATCGGTCGCCCAAGTTCTGGAGCGGGTGTCGCTGGTGATGTTGGTCGGTGGAATCCTCTTCGAGATCGCGACCGGCGTATTGAACATCCAGTACGACTACATCTTCGGGTTCAGCTTCTACACCGCCCACTACTTTGGGGCTTGGGTCTTCATCGCGGGTTTCGTGATGCACATCACGCTGAAGATCCCGCGCATGCTCACCGGATTGCGATCGATGTCGCTGCGAGAAGTGCTGCGAACCAACCGCGCTGACACGCGACCGGAGCCGCCCGATCCAGACGGGCTCGTCGCCGCCGATCCGGCGCCCGCGACGATCAGCCGGCGCGGCGCGCTGGCGCTGGTTGGTGGCGGGGCGCTGCTCGTGGCCGCGGTGACGGCGGGTCAAACCATCGGCGGCTGGACTCGCCGGACGGCACTGCTGCTGCCACGCGGCCAGGTCCGCGGCGACGGACCAACCGACTTCCAGGTCAACCGAACCGCGATCGCCGCCGGCATCACCCCTAACAGCACCGGCGATAGCTGGCGGCTCACTCTTCGTGGCGGCCCTGCACCGATGGTGCTGGACCGCGGCATGTTGACGGCGATGCCGCAGCACACCGCGCGGCTGCCGATCGCCTGCGTCGAGGGCTGGTCGACAACCGAGACATGGAGCGGGGTGCGGCTTCGAGATCTGGCACGCCTCGCCGGCGTACCCGCACCGCAATCGGCCAGTGTGGGGTCATTGGAGCGCTTTGGTGCGTTCAATCATGCTGTCCTACAAGGAAACCAGGTCGAGGATCCCGACTCGCTACTGGCGCTGCGGGTCAACGGTGCCGAGCTGTCCCTAGATCACGGTTATCCCGCGCGGATTATCGTCCCGGCCCTGCCAGGAGTTCACAACACCAAGTGGGTGGCCTCGATCGACTTCCGGGCCGGCTGAGATGCGCACCCTGCTGGGGCGTTTCCGCGACTTCTACGGATCCCATCCGCTGCACCTTTTGACGATGCTGGCTGGATTCGCGGTGGTCGGCTACGTGCTCGCCGTCTTCAAACTGGTGACATTGTGGAACCCACAGGTCTGGTGGCAGTCGATCGCCGTCTGGTTTGCGGCGGCGATCATCGCCCACGACCTCGTGCTGTTTCCGATATATGCGCTGGCCGACCGGATCCTGGCTGTCCCGGGCGACCGGCGTCGGCGCCGCCACCGCGAACCCCGCGTCCCGCCGTTGAACTACATCCGGATCCCGGCGCTCGGATCGGCTCTGATGCTGCTGCTATTCCTCCCGGGCATCATCAAACAGGGAGCGTCAACCTATGGGGCCGCGACCGGACAGACACAGGACCTCTTCCTGGGGCGGTGGCTTCTGCTCACCGCTGTCATGTTCGCGGTCAGCGCCGCTGCCTATGGCATCCGACTGGCGGCCGCGCGCCGGCGCGCCGTCACCGCGCCACCAGATTAGCTACGACCCTCTCTACCTACCGCACGAATCTCTTTCACCAACATGCCGGCCTGCTCGGCCAATGACGCGGCGCTGTCGACGCCGACGGAGGCCCACCGGAACCACGGCCCGGCCGCGCGGGCGGACTCCAGCGACATCCACTGGGCATGCACACCTCTTGCAGTCGCGTCGAATTCGGTCACACGGCGCCCGCCGCGGCCCAATACCTCATCTGCGCGCGCCAGCATCCGCCGCGGATCGTCACCGAGCCGACGTTGCCGTCGGCCGGCAGCACGGTGTGCCAGCGCCCGGTTGCGGGCAGCGGTTCGAACAGGTCGCGATGCAGCGCGGGCGCGCCGCCGCGCCGCGCCAACCCGACCGCGCCAGTGCGCGATCAAGAAGTCCTCGTCACCGCCAGACACCGGGTCCAGCGTGAGGCGCTTCGTTTCAAGGACGAACGTCACGTCAGTTACCGGGTGTTGGAATCCGGGGCCGCCGTGGCAGCGGGTAAGCCAAAGACAGCGCGTCTCGACTTCAACAGCCCAG
>DATIOT010000616.1:0-8329 GCA_035472875.1 Mycobacterium sp. | reverse complement strand
CGGGCCGGGCTGCGTCCGGTGGCTCGCCTGACCGAAGCGGCCGAGCGGGTGGCGCGGACCGACGACCTGCGGCCCATCCCAGTCTTCGGCAGTGACGAATTGGCAAGGCTCACTGAGGCTTTCAACTTGATGCTGCGAGCGTTGGCCGAGTCTCGGGAACGGCAGGCACGGCTGGTCACCGACGCCGGACACGAACTGCGCACCCCGCTGACGTCACTTCGTACCAACGTGGAACTGCTGATGGCCTCGATGGAACCGGGAGCTCCTCGGCTACCAGAACAGGAGATGGTCGGCCTGCGTGCCGACGTGCTGGCCCAGATCGAGGAACTGTCCACGCTGGTAGGCGATCTGGTTGACCTCACCCGTGACGACGCCGGCCAGGTGGTGCACGAGCCGGTCGACATGTCAGAGGTCATCGATCGCAGCCTTGAGCGAGTCAGGCGGCGGCGCAACGATATTCACTTCGACGTCGACGTGATCCCCTGGCAGGTCTACGGCGACGCCGCTGGGCTGTCGCGCGCGGCGCTGAACCTGATGGACAATGCGGCCAAGTGGAGCCCGCCGGGCGGTCATGTCGGGGTGAAGATGACGCAACTCGACCCGTCGCACGCTGAGCTGGTGGTCTCAGACCATGGCCCGGGGATCCCGCCGCACGAGCGCCGTCTGGTGTTCGAGCGGTTCTACCGATCGACGATGGCACGGGCGTTGCCCGGTTCGGGATTGGGCCTGGCGATTGTCAAACAGGTGGTCCTGAACCATGGTGGTTTGCTTCGTGTCGAAGACACCGTTTCGGGAGGGCAGCCCCCGGGAACGTCGATTTACGTGCTGCTTCCTGGGCGGCCGATGCCGGTTCCGAGCTACCCGACGCCAGCTGCCGACGCCAAGACCGACTCTGCCGTACCAGTGGCCGGCGGCAACGGCGCAAACTCTCGGGATTCGGCGAACGTTATCTCAGTGGACTCTCAGTCGGCGCGGGCAAGGTAATTGCAGTTAGTGTTGGAAATCGAGCCAAGTCGAGCCGACATAAGCCGAAATAGAGGAAGAGCGACTTAGCGACATGACGAATGACCCGAGGTATTCGCCACCGCCGCAGCAGCCGGGATACCGTACCGCGCCTAATCAGCCGGCGCCCCCTGCCTATGGCCAGGGGCACCCGCAACCGTACAACCAGCAATTCGACTGGCGCTATCAGCCGTCGCATCAGGCGCGGCCGACGCAGACGACGCAGTTCCGTCAGCCCTATGAGCCGTTCAGCGGTACCGGGCCGGGTCGGATACCCGGGGGGACCGGGGTGGGTCCAATACCCGGAGGGATCGCGACGGGCCCGATACCCGGGATGCTGCCTCCGATGCCTCCTCCCGGGCCGATACGCCAAAAACGGTCCCGCGCAGGCCTGTTGGCGGTAGGTGCGTTGGCGATCGCGGTGGTGTCCGCAGGTATCGGCGGTACCGCGGCCACAGTCGTCGAGCTGGGCACGCACTCCACGGGCGGCAACGGCGGAACCTTAATCGGCGGAGCGGCTCCCAGCGTCCCGGCCGCGAACATGCCGCCCGGCAGCGTCGAACAGGTCGCCTCCAAGGTGGTGCCGAGTGTTGTGATGCTGGAGACCGATATGGGTCACGCGTCGGAGGAGGGCTCCGGCATCGTCCTGTCGGCGGAGGGGCTGATTTTGACCAACAACCACGTGGTCGCGGCCGCGGCCAAACCCGGGGGTGGCCCGGGCGGCCCTGGCGGCCCTGGTGGGCCTGGCGGCCCTGGTGGGCCTGGTGGGCCTGGTGGGCCTAGTGGTCCGGCACCAAAAACAACGGTGACGTTCTCGGATGGCCGCACCGCACCGTTTACGGTGGTCGGCGCCGATCCCACCAGTGACATCGCGGTGATCCGGGTGCAGGGCATTTCCGGGCTCACTCCGATTTCCATGGGCTCGTCGTCGGATCTGCATGTCGGCCAGCCGGTGGTGGCGATCGGGTCCCCGCTGGGTTTGTCGGGAACCGTGACCACCGGAATCATCAGTGCGATGAACCGCCCAGTTTCCACGACCGGTGAGTCGGGCAACCAAAACACTGTGCTGGACGCGATTCAGACCGATGCCGCGATCAACCCGGGTAACTCCGGCGGTGCGCTGGTCAACATGAGCGGCCAGCTGGTGGGTGTCAACTCGGCGATCGCCACCCTGGGTGCTGATTCGCCCGACGCCCAGAGCGGTTCGATCGGCCTGGGCTTTGCGATTCCGGTCGACCAAGCCAAGCGCATCGCAGATGAGTTGATCAGTACCGGCAAGGCGACACATGCCTCGCTCGGCGTGCAGGTGACCAGCGACAAGGGCACCCCGGGTGCCAAGGTCGTCGAGGTCGTGCAGGGCGGTGCAGCCGCGAGTGCCGGAGTGCCCAAGGGCGTGGTCGTCACAAAGGTCGACGACCGCCCGATCAGCAATGCCGACGCATTGGTTGCCGCCGTGCGGTCCAAAGCGCCCGGCGACAAGGTGTCGCTGACCTACCAGGATCCCGGTGGTGGCAGTCGCACCGTGCAGGTCACGCTTGGCAAGGCGGATCAGTGATGAGAGTCGATGAGCCGTTGTCGGAGCTCGGATATACGGTTGCACCCATGGAAACGGGTGCGGAGTTGGTAGTCGGCCGGGCTTTGGTCGTGGTGGTCGACGATCGCACCGCCCACGGGGACGAGGACCACAGTGGGCCGCTGGTCACCGAGCTGCTGACTGAGGCGGGATTCGTCGTCGACGGTGTGGTCGCGGTCGCGGCTGACGAGGTCGAGATCCGCAATGCACTGAACACCGCGGTGATCGGCGGGGTGGACCTCGTGGTCTCGGTCGGCGGGACGGGCGTCACACCGCGCGATGTCACCCCAGAGGCCACCCGCGACATCCTGGATCGGGAGATCTTGGGTATCGCAGAGGCCATCCGCGCTTCGGGACTATCCGCAGGAATCATTGACGCCGGATTGTCACGCGGTCTGGCCGGCGTGTCCGGAAGTACCTTGGTGGTCAACCTCGCCGGTTCCCGTTCCGCGGTGCGCGACGGAATGGCGACGCTGAACCCGCTTGCCGCGCAGATCATCGGGCAGTTGTCCAGCCTGGAGATCTAACCGCGCGACAACTCGCAGTGACGGCTCACTGTGATTCGGCGTCCGCGCGCGGTCCGTGGGCTGGTGGGGGTGTAGTGGCGGTCCCACCGTGCCTGCCCGACGCGTCCCCGTTGGTTTGGTCGAGCAGGTCGCGGATCTCAGTGAGCAGGACGACCTGGGCATCGTCCGCCTGCTCAACCTCACCACGCTTGCGCAGCGTGTTGTAGGGCAGCACGACCAGGAAGTACACCACCACCGCAATCAGGGAAAAGTTGATCGCGGCCGACAGCACGACGTTCAAGTCGATGGTCTGACCGCCGCCGATGCCGATCTTCAAGATGCCGACATCGGATTGCTGGTTGACACCGATCCGGTTGATCAACGGCGTGATGATGCTGTCGGTGAACTTGGTGACCAATGCAGTGAACGCAGTACCGATGACCACCGCGACGGCCAGGTCGACGATATTGCCCCGCGAGAGAAACTCCTTGAACCCTTTGAACATGGGAGGTCCTTTCTTGGACTGGACATAGTTTGCTGCAGATCGCGCGGCGAGCAGCGGCCAGATACTCAGTGCAGGGTGAGAGTCACCGTCTGACCCAGCGCCAAGCCTGCCACCGTGTTCGCCACGCGAGCCGGAAGCGCAACCAAGACTACGCGGTCGCTGTCCGCAGCCTGGACTTTCTGCTTGGCCGACACGAGGACCACCACGGCGTCGGTAGCCAGCACCTTGCTGACTGCCGCGCTAGCGGCTTGCGAATCGGTGGCCGGCGCAGCCAGCACGTCTACGACATCGCCGACGCGCACCAGATCGATCAGAGCGCTATCCGCCAGATGTAGCGGCACAATGCGGGCGCCGGGCCCGGCCGTCGACTCGGCGAGCCGGCTGCCCAATACCCGGACATCGGTGAGCACCTCGCCACGCCGCGTGGGGCCGGCCAGCGTCGAACCGACCACAGCACTCATGTTGGCTTGTGATCCGTCAGGAACAGTTGTAGCCGAACGCTTTTCGACCCGGACATCGTCGAGAGTCAATGCGGTGCCGGGAGTGAGGTCACGCGCGGCCACCACAACTTCGACACGATCACCGTCTGGATTCGACCGCAGCGTCGCGACGCCGGCCAACACCACGAGTCCGCCTGCGGCTACTCGCCGGGCCAGCACGGTCCGAGTCCAGTCTGGCCGCAACGACGTCGATATCCGGCGCAATAGCGTTGGATTCAGCGATGATTCGCCCACGCCGCAACGGTAAGCGCAGCGCAGCTGGCGCAGTGCCAGTCAGAAATGCCGTTGTGGATAACCCGCTAGCTCGAGGCGGCCGCGGTGGACGGGCTGGGGCTGCTGGTGGACTTCTCGCCCGACCCGTTCTTCTCGCTCGATCCGGAGCTCGTCTCCGAACTCGTCTCCGAGTCCTTGGTCGCGGATCCGTTGGTCGAACTCGTCGATTGCTTGCCTGACTCGCGGCTGTCGGTGCGGTAGAAACCGCTGCCTTTGAACACGATGCCGACGGAGTTGAAAAGTTTACGAAGCCGGCCGTCGCACCGCTCGCAGGTGGTGAGCGCGTCGTCAGTGAAGGCTTGCACAATGTCGAAGCGGTTGCCGCACTCGGTGCATGCGTAGCTGTAAGTCGGCACTAAAAACCTCCGGGAATGCACTCCTGCGTTAGCACTCTACAGTTTCAAGTGCTAAAACCACCACGTGAGCTGTCTCATTCCCCGGTGTGTCCGCCGGGCAAGAGGGCGACAACCCCGCGCCGCGGCGTGAGCGCATGGGTCATCGGCACGTCGTGCGGCTCTGCGGGTAACTCGTCAACGAACTCCACGTCGCGCACCATCGCGATGAGACGCGTTTGCGGGTTCCGGCCGTCCAGCGAGCGGTCGTAGAAGCCGCGGCCCCGGCCCAGCCGAATGCCCCGACGGTCGACTGCCAGCGCCGGGACAATCACCAGGCTGGCCTCGGCCAGGGTTGACTCCGGCAGCCAGGGCTCGGGCGGCTCGAGTAGACCCCAGCGACCGGCAATAAGTGCGCCCGGCCGATATTCGCCCCACCGCAGCGGCATTGGGGTCTCGTCGGCGGTGGTGCGCGCAACGGGCAGGAGCACCCGTCCTGACCGGCGCAGCAACATATCCAGCATCTCGATAGACCCGGGCTCGGTTCCCACCGGCACGTACGCGCAGACGGTGTTGCCGCTGCTCACCACAGGCTCCAGCTGCTCGCAGAGCATGCGGGCCTCCTTGGCCCGAACATCGTGGGCAACGCAGCATCGGGCCGCCAGCAGCTGTTTCCGCAATGCGGCCTTGCTCGCGGTTGCCATGCCTCAACGATTACAGCCCCGACATTCGCGCCGCCACACCGAGTCGGCCAACCCCTCTGGGGCTATCGTGTGAACGATGTCACGCCCAGAAGTCCCGGTCCCGTTCACGGCGATCGTCCCTGCGGCCGGTCTGGGCACGCGTTTCCTGCCGGCGACCAAGACGGTGCCCAAGGAGCTGCTGCCCGTCGTCGACACACCCGGCATCGAACTGGTGGCCGAGGAGGCGGCCGCCGCCGGTGCCGAACGCCTGGTGATCGTCACCTCCGAGGGCAAGGACGGCGTCGTCGCGCATTTCGTCGAAGACCTGGTGCTGGAAGGCACCCTCGAGGCTCGCGGCAAGAAAGCAATGCTCGACAAGGTGCGTCGTGCGCCGCAGCTGATCAAGGTCGAGTCCGTCGTACAAGCCGAACCGCTCGGACTGGGACACGCCATCGGCTGCGTGGAGCCCACGCTGGCGGCTGACGAGGACGCCGTCATGGTGCTGCTGCCGGATGACTTGGTGCTACCGACCGGCGTACTGGAGACGATGTCGAAGGTGCGGGCCGACTACGGCGGCACGGTGTTGTGTGCCATCGAGGTAGCGCGCGAAGAGATCAGTGCCTACGGGGTTTTCGATGTCGAGCCGGTCCCCGGCGACAATCCAGACGTGCTGAAGGTCAACGGCATGGTGGAAAAGCCCACGGCCGAGGACGCCCCGTCGATGTATGCCGCGGCGGGTCGCTATGTGCTCGACCGTGCCATCTTCGATGCGCTGCGCCGCATCGACAGTGGGGCAGGCGGCGAAGTGCAGCTGACCGATGCGATCGCGCTGTTGATCGACGAGGGCCACCCCGTCCATGTCGTCGTGCATCGCGGATCTCGACACGACTTGGGAAATCCCGGCGGCTACCTCAAGGCTGCGGTTGACTTTGCATTGGATCGTGACGACTATGGCCCGGATTTGCGGCGGTGGTTGGTAGCGCGATTGGGCCTGGCCGAGCAGTAGCCGGGCCCGGCGACGAGGCGGGCACAGACGGTCCCGTGGTGAGCGGGCGGTCAGGCCCAGTTCGCCCGACACGGCGCCCGTCAGGGCTTGAGGGCAGAGAGGCGCGCTTGTGCGTTCTGTGGAGGAGCAGCAGGCCCGGATAACGGCCGCCGCGGTAGCCCCGCGGCCGATACGTGTCGCCATTGCCGAGGCACAGGGATTGATGTGCGCCGAAGAAGTGGTCACCGAAAGGCCGCTGCCCGCTTTCGATCAGGCCGCGATCGACGGCTACGCCGTACGCAGCGTCGACGTGCTGGGTGTCGGCGAGCTGGGTACCGTGGAGTCCGGTGACGAACCCGGCGAGGCGCTCGGCGACGAGGACGGGCGCGACGGGCTGATCCTGCCGGTGATGGGAACCATCGAAGCCGGTGCCCGCACCCCCAGCCGGCTGCAGCCCCGCCAGGCCGTCCGGGTGCAGACCGGTGCCCCGCTGCCGACGCTGGCCGATGCGGTCCTGCCGGTGCGATGGACCGACGGCGGAACGTCGCGGGTGCGGATTCTGCGCGGGGCGCCGTTGGGCGCTTATGTGCGCCGGGCCGGGGACGACGTGCAGCCCGGTGACGTTGCCGTGCGCGCCGGAACGATCATCGGCGCGGCCCAGGTGGGGCTGCTGGCGGCGGTCGGCCGTGAACGGGTGCTGGTGCACCCGCGCCCGCGGTAGTCGGTGATGGCCGTGGGTGGCGAGTTGGTCGACATCTCGCGCACCCCGGGCAACGGGCAGGTGTACGACGTCAATTCCTACGCATTGGCGGCGGCGGGCCGGGATGCCGGCGCGGAGGTCAACCGCATCGGGATCGTCAGCAACAACCCCAAGGAACTCGGGGATATCGTTGAGGGCCAGATCAATCGCGCTGAGGTTGTGGTGATCGCCGGCGGGGTCGGCGGCGCGGCCGCCGAGGCGATGCGGTCGGTGCTGTCCGAGCTCGGCGAGATGGAGGTGGTCCGGGTCGGCATGCATCCCGGATCCGTGCAGGGCTTCGGGCAGCTGGGGCGCGAGGGTGTTCCGACATTTCTGCTGCCGGCCAACCCGGTCAGCGCGCTGGTGGTCTTCGAGGTGATGGTCCGGCCGCTGATCCGGCTGTCGCTGGGCAAGCGGCAGCCGATGCGCCGGATCGTGCAGGCCCGTACGCTGTCGCCGATCACTTCGGTGGCCGGGCGCAAGGGCTACCTTCGTGGTCAGCTGATGCGTGACCAGGACAGCGGTGAGTATCTCGTGCAAGCACTGGGCGGAGCTCCCGGGGTGTCATCGCATTTGTTGGCGACGCTTGCCGAAGCAAACTGTCTGGTTGTGGTTCCCAGTGGGGCCGAGCAGATTCGCACCGGTGAGATTGTCGACGTTGCCTTTCTGGCTCAGCGTGGCTGAGCGCAACGACTGCACACGCTCGTGAACCTCTTGCGCTCCAATTCCCGGCATCCCGGCTGGCCCTTGGACGTTGGGCCGCTGCGGGTCCCGGCAGGCGTGGTCCGGCTGCGGGCGGTGCGAATGCGCGATGGCGCGCAGTGGAGCCGGATCCGGTTGGCCGACCGTGCGCACCTCGAGCCGTGGGAGCCCAGCGGGGATGGTGATTGGACGAGCCGGCACACGGTAGCGGCATGGCCGGCGTTGTGTTCTGGTCTGCGTTCGGAGGCCCGTAAGGGTCGCATGCTGCCGTATGTGATCGAGCTCGACGGGCGGCTCTGCGGTCAGCTGACCATCGGCAACGTCACCCACGGGGCGCTGCGGTCGGCGTGGATCGGCTACTGGGTATCACGGTCGGCAACCGGTGGTGGGGTGGCCACCGGAGCGTTGGCACTGGGTCTCGACCACTGCTTCGGTCCGGTCATGTTGCATCGCGTTGAGGCCACCGTGCGCCCGGAGAATGCCGCGAGCCGGGCGGTGCTGGCAAAGGTCGGGTTCCGCGAGGAAGGTC
>DATIOT010000615.1:0-5225 GCA_035472875.1 Mycobacterium sp. | reverse complement strand
TGGGAAACTCCAGCTGGTCGTCACCCGGTACCAGCTGAAAGGGATAACTACGCCAGTCAGTGTTCACGTCAATCGGGGGCCGGTCGCCATGGGTCGTTATTGGTCGTTCGGGTCGTTCGGCAGTGGTCACGGTGCCCGCCTAATGAGAATCGATCAGCGCGTCGTTGACGGGGTTTCGGCCCGGTTGGCGCGAGGCTGATCACCGAGCCGCTGGCCGGTGAGCACTTTGCCCACCAGGAGTGATAGTCGAGTCCTACTCGTAGATTGTGCCCCGGCGTGTTGCCACATGTAGCGAATCTGCTGGCGTTTCCACGGGCCCGATTTCCTGCGGCTCGGCCGGGTAGTGGTGGGCAAAGTCCGTCTCGGGTCAACAATGCCATGGCTACTAGCGTATGCGGGCTGTGAAAGCCGTAGGCCCGCTTGGTCAGTGCCTGCGGATGAGTGTTGATGGCTTCGGATCGGGCGTTGGTCAGCCCGTGGTCGAGCGTGAGGTCGTCTCGGCAACCCAATTCTCGGTGCATCATCGCCCCCATCCGAGCCCTTACCCGAGCGCTCACGCGAGGCCCAACGCAGCGGCGCAGAGCTGCCTCGTCACATCCTCCACGTTGCGGAATGGCCGCAGGTGCGGTGTGGCGGCAATGTCGTTAATGGTGTGCAACACAGCCTGGACTCGAATCCGGGCCTCAACAGGATCTAGGTCAGGGCGTAGTTGACGCACCAGATGTACCCACTGGGTGATGTAATCGTGCCGTATCCGGCGAAGGCGGTGGCGTTCTTCCGAAGAAAGTTGATCGATTTCAGAGACCAGTAAGCCGATCGCCGCGCTGTTTTCGAAGGCGAATCCGGTGTAGCTGGTTAGCAGCCCATGTAGTGCCTCCGCCGGGCCGGTGGCCCTAATGACCTCGCGGTCCATGTAGGCCTGCAGGATGCCATTACCCCGGTCGAGGATGGCGACGAGAATATTCTCCTTGCCTACGTTCCGTTGGGCACCAACCCGTGGTACGGCGACCCCAACCAGATGCTGACCTGCCCGGCGCCTGCTGCGCGCTGCGATCAGTCGGTGAGGCCAGGCATGGTGATCCCGGCGCCGTCGGTCAACAACGGACTGAACCCGTTGCCCGCCAACGAACTACCCCCGCCGCCAGCGCCGCACAGCGACCCATTGACGCGGCCCGGGCAGGGCACTGTTCAGTGCAGCGGGCAACAACCTAACCCCTGCATTTACACCCCAGCGCCGAGTCCGGCCACGATCTACATCCCACAGAGCGGCGAGGTGGTGGCGCCCGACGGTACCCGGTTCGCCGTCACCAATTCGACGAACCTCGGAGACGACGGTTGGCGACAGATGCTGGGGCCAGCCAGCTGAACCCCGAATGCTGGCGGCTCGTCGGCCAGGTGATAAGACAGGTGCACCGACACGTGACTGGCCGGAGTTGAGCGGCAGTCAAACACATCGGGCCACAAGTAGTTAGCGCGCGGGAGGTGGGGATGGCGACGTCGCAGTGGGTACGTCGGGCCGGTTTGGCGCTTGCGGCGCTCGGGGCGGCAGCCGTGGTCGCCGCGGCGGCGACGGCACGGCCCCGCAAGGTCAATCAGTCCCCGCTCGCGCCGCCCTGGACGCCGGGGCCCGCCGTCTTCGGAGTGGGTGTGCTGCACAACGTCGCGGTGCCGATGAGCGACGGCGTCGTCCTGCGCGCCGACATTCATTACCCCACCGTGCCGGAGACTGGGCTGCCTGCCGCCGGGCCGTTCCCCGTGCTGCTGTCCGTGACACCCTACGGCAAGAAGGCGCCGCCACCGGCCGCCCAGATCGGCGGCGGCGCCACCCCGTACCTGATCAGGCGCGGCTACATCGAGGTGATGGTCGACGTCCGTGGGACGGGGGCCTCCGGCGGCTGCTTCGAAATGTTCGGCACCCAGCAGACACAAGATGGGGTGGATCTGGTCGAGTGGGCGTCAACGCTGCCAAGCTCCAACGGTCGTGTCGGTATGTTCGGGATTTCCTACCTAGCAATCAACCAGCTTTTCACCGCCGCCGCTGTCGGGCCGGACTCGCCGCTGAAGGCGATCTTTCCGGTGATGGCCGCACACGACTTCTACCGGGACGCGGCGGCGATGGGCGGGGTGCCGCATATGCGGGTTATAAGAGCCTACGGTGCTACCTACTCGCTGCTGAACGTCATCAACCCGACGCTGGAACTGATCGCCAGGGGCGGGCACCCGCGACCGCGCTCTGGCGGGCTCGCCGTGGTGCGGCAGCGTGGGCGCGACCAGCGCCGGTACTTCCGACCGCTGATCGCCGACGGCACCGCCGGCGGTGAGGCGGCGTACGACGGACCCTTCTGGGACACCCTGCGACCGGCGGCCATCCTTCCAGGCATTGCCGCCAACGGTGTGGCGGTCTTCCTGGTCGGTGGGTGGCACGATGCCTTCCAGCGGGGCGCGCCGCTCAACTACGCCGCCCTGCAGAACGCATTGGCCGGGCGGCCGGACGGCTCGCCGATGGAACCGTGCGAGCCGGTGTCGGACCGGGTTCGGCTGTTGATGGGACCCTGGTACCACGTATCGAACTTCGACGGCCTGTCCCTCAACGCGCTGCAGCTGCGCTGGTTCGACCATTGGCTAAAGGACGAGCCGACCGCGACGATATCCGGGTCGCCGTTCACCTTTCAAGCCATCGGAAGCTCGCAGTGGTTCCACGCCCGCGAATATCCTGTCGCCGAGGCCACGCCCACCCGCTTCTACCTGTCCGAGCCGGGCCGCCTGACCGGTGACTCCTGCCCGGACGAAACTGTGGCCACACTGCGGTATACGCCGCGGGGTCCGGTAGCGGGCCGGAGTCTGGAGCAGTGGAGTCTGGGGATGAACAGCTTCATCGCCACCCAGCGGGGTTGGCAGATCCCCTACGACCAGGACAACCGGCGCCTGCAGCGCGGGGCGCTGATCTACACCACCGAGCCGTTCACCTCGCCCACGCTGGTCGCCGGGCCGATCACGCTCACCATGCGCGCGACAGCCAGCACAACCGAGACGCTGTGGGTTGCCCACCTCGACGACGTGGCTCCCGACGGGGCCAGCCGCCCGCTGACCCAGGGCGCGCTCCTCGGCTCACACCGTGCGCTGGACCCGACCCGCACCTGGTACCTGCCCGACGGCACCGTCCTGCGCCCGCAGCACGTCAGCACCCGCTCCGCAGCTCAGCCGGTCGTCCCCGGCGAGGTAACCCGCTACGACATCGAGATCTTCCCCACCGCCGCTTTGATCGTCCCCGACCACCGGCTGCGCCTCACCCTGACTACCTACGACTTCCCGCACCTGGTGCCCACCAGGCCCGCGCGCGATGCCCTGACCGGCGGGACCTACCGGGTCCACCAGGGAGGCCCCACCCCGTCACATATTCTGATCCCGCTGGCCGACCCGGACACCTTGACCTGAACCCCCGGCACCACCGATGCGGTGTCGCGTTCTGCGCGTGTGTATTTCGTCACGGAGTAGGAGCACCGACGTCAGCAGCGGCCCGGCCGATCAGCGCCCGGCAGGCCAGAGCCGTCAACCGAGTCAGCTCCGCGAGGCGCACCGACACAACGCTCCATCGCCGGCGACAACACCAAGGCCGAGGCGATCAAAGAATCGGTTACGCAGCGTGCGGCGTCAGACAGCACAGCCAGGGCGCAATCCTGCTTTTTTGGCTATGTTAGCGTCAATAGCGAAGTTACGGTCACGCTCCCACCCCTGCCTGCAGGAAGTGCCCCGATGACAGAAAATTCCGGCCATCGCTCCTATGACGAACTGTTCATCGGAGGGCAGTGGCGCAAGCCCGCCAACCCGCAGCAGCTCGCCGTGATCTCGCCACACTCCGAAGAGCCGGTCGGCCACGTCCAGGTGGCCGGACCCGAGGACGTCGACGCCGCTGTCGCTGCCGCGCGACACGCTTTCGACCACGGCCCGTGGCCGCGGATGGCCCATCCCGATCGGATGGCCAAGGTTGAACAGCTCGCCGCGATCTACGCCGGCCACATCGACGAGATGGCCGACTTGATCACCGACGAGATGGGGTCTCCGCGCAGTTTCAGCAGGCTGGGCCAAGCGGCGGCCGCGGCAGCGCTAATGCACCTCGCACTGGCTGCCGCGCGCGACTTTCCCTGGGCGGAACGCCGCCAGGGCGTGCTCGGCGAAGTACACCTGCGCAGGGCCCCGGTCGGCGTGGTCGGGGCGATTGTGCCGTGGAACGTGCCGCAATTTTTTGATCATGCCCAAATTGATCCCGGCCCTGATCGCGGGGTGCACGGTCATTATCAAACCCGCACCCGAAACACCCTTGGACGCATTGTGGTTGGCCGAAATGATCGAGCAGTTGAACCTGCCCGACGGGGTCGTGTCGGTGCTGCCCGGCGGACCCGATATCGGCGAGGCGCTGGTGCGCCATCCCGGTGTGGACAAGATCGCGTTCACCGGTTCCAGCGCCGTCGGGCGCCGGATCGCCGCCCTGTGCGGGGAGCAGCTCAAGCGCGTCAGCCTGGAACTGGGCGGCAAGTCGGCGGCGATCATCCTCGACGACGCCGACATCGACAAGACCGTTGCCGGCCTGAAGACGGCCGGCCTGATGAACAACGGACAAGCCTGCGTCGCCCAGACCCGCATCCTGGTCAGCGATCGCCGGCACGACGAGGTCGTCGACGCGCTGGCCGACATGATGTCGGGCCTCAATGTCGGAGATCCTGCCGACGAGGCAACCGATGTCGGACCGCTTGTCGCCCAACGACAACAGCGCCGCGTCCAGGATTACATCCGGTCCGGCCAGAGCGAAGGCGCCCGCGTCGTCCTCGGTGGCGAGGACAGCCCGGCCGGGCGCGGTTGGTACGTGCGGCCAACGCTGTTCGTCGACACCACCAACGACATGCGCATCGCCCGGGAGGAGATTTTCGGCCCGGTGTTGACCGTGCTGCGCTACCGCGACGAGGACGACGCGATCCGGATCGCCAACGAGAGCGACTACGGTCTGGCCGGTTCGGTGTGGACCGCCGACATCGCACACGGCCTAGAGATCGCGGCCGGTGTTCGCACGGGCACTTACGGCATCAATATGTACACCCTCGACATCGGCGCCCCGTTCGGCGGCTTCAAGCAATCGGGCATCGGGCGTGAGTTCGGTCCGGAGGGCCTGCACGAGTATGTCGAGCTTCAGACGTTGGTATGCAAAGGGCAGCTACCGCCGCTATAGAAAC
>DATIOT010000614.1:0-6319 GCA_035472875.1 Mycobacterium sp. | reverse complement strand
CAACTGGTCTTGGGCTTCTGGCGGCAGGTAGATCAGTAGACCTTCGGCCAACCACGCTGTCGGTGCCGTCGTGTCGAATCCGGCCGCTTGAAGTGCCGTCGGCCAGTCTTGCCGCAGATCGATGGGGATGGTGCGCCGGGTAACGGCCGGTTCGGCACCGATGCCGGCCAATGTGGTGGTCTTGAACTCGATCACCTGCGGCTGGTCCAGTTCGAACACCACCGTCCCGGCCGGCCACGGCAACCGGTAGGCGCGCGAATCCAGCCCGGATGCCAGGATCACCGCCTGACGCACCCCGGCGCCGGTGGCGTTGACGAAGTAGTCATCGAAGTACTTGGTGCGCACCGCCATTCCATCGACCATCGCCTGAACACGCTCCGGCGAAGCGTTCTCGATCGCGTCGAAATCGAGCTCACCGTCCATCATCTTGGTGAAGAAATCCAGCCCCACCGCGCGCACCAGTGGCTCTGCGAACGGATCGTTGATCAGACCGCGAGGATCCTTCGTCGCCAAGGCGCGCCCAGCCGCGACAAAGGTTGCGGTCGCGCCTACGCTGGACGCCAGATCCCAGTCATCGTCGTGAGCGCGTGGCATACCCAAACCCTAACCAAACGCTATTTAAGGGTTGCGGCGACGTAGCTCATCTCGCCGAATGCGGCACTCATCTCGTCTTCGGGAAATTCGAAGCCGTTGCGCGCATAAAGCTCCTTGGCGGGATGGGCCGTCACCTGCCAGCCGTGGGTCGTCAGGTAGTCGACGACGACGCTGCGCTCGCCCCGATAGAACAGGTCTGCCGCGTTGATGTTTGAAACCAAAGCGCCGCCACCGCTCGCTGATGCGCTGCAACCGCTCATTGGAAAAGGCGTTCGGGTCTGGCACGTGTTCGGTGGCCAGTCGGCTGCCGGGCGCGCTGAGTGCGGTGATGTTGTCGAACAATCGGTCTTGAGCCTCGGGCGGCAGGTAGGGCAACAGCCCTTCCGCGCTCCACGCGGTCGGTTGCGTGACGTCAAAACCGCCCTTCCGCAACGCCGCAGACCAGTCATCTCGCAGGTCGATGCCGATCGCACGGCGGTCGGCGGTCGGAGAGGCGCCGAGGTCGGCCAGCGTATTGGTTTTGAACCCAATGACCTGCGGCTGGTCGATCTCGTAGACCACGGTGCCCGCTGGCCACCGCAATCGGTAGGCCCTGGTGTCGAGGCCCGAAGCCAGAATCACCGCCTGCCGCGCACCGTCTTTGGCAGCGCTGGTGAAGAAGTCGTCGAAAAACCTTGTCCGTACCGTGATCTGTTCAGTCCTCGTTTTGCGGTTCAGCAGTGGGTCATCGTCGAAATTGATCTCTCCGTCGAGAATGCGGACGAAGGGGTCCAACCCCACGGCGCGGACCAGCGGATCGGCCAGTGGATCGTCAAGTAGCGCATCGGGCCCCTGCGACGCCAAGGCACGCGATGCCGCGACCATGGTCGCCGTCGCTCCGACGCTGGACGCCGGTCCCCAGGTGTCGCCGTCAGTGCGTCCCGAGTCGACAGTCATTGGAGATTGCTCCTATTTCGTGGTCTTGTTGAGGGTGCCGCTGACGTAGAGCATGTCGCCCATACGCATGTCGTCGTCCTCAAGGGGCGGAAGTCCGTTGGCCGCGAACAGTTCCCGGATGCTGATTTTGCTCAGCAGCCAACCGTGGTCGGTCAGATAGGGCGCCGCTTCGTTGCGGTCGCCGAAGTAGACGAGCCCCGCCATGTCGAGGTCGAAACCGTGCGCACGCCAGCGTTCGGAGATGCTTTGCATGCGTTCCCTCATCTTTTCCTCGTCGCCGGGTTCCGGGTTGGGTGCGCTTTCAGTGGCGAACCGGCTGCCCGGTGCGCTGAGTTCGGTGATGGTGTCCAGCAGGCGGTCCTGCGCCTCCGGCGGTAGGTAGCCGAGCAGGCCCTCCGCGCTCCATGCGGTCGGCTGGGCCGGGTCGAATCCGGCAGTGCGCAGCGCGGTGGGCCAATCGTCGCGCAGATCGATCGCGACCACTCGCCGGTCGGCGGTGGGTGCGGCGCCCAGTTCGGCGAGGGTACGGGTCTTGAATCCGATGACCTGCGGCTGATCGACCTCATAGACCACCGTCTGAGCGGGCCACGGCAGCCGGTATGCGCGGGAATCCAGCCCCGACGCGAGAATTACGACTTGCTTGATGCCCGCCTTCGTCGCTTCCAGGAAGAATTCGTCGAAGAACTTGGTGCGGACCGCCATGTTGTCCGCCATGCGGGACATGGCTCCGGTGGACCCCGACGCACCATCGTGGACGTCTTTCAAGTCGTTCGGGTTCACTTCGCCGGTCGCCAGCTGGGTGAGGAGGTCTACACCAACCGCCCTGACCAGCGGCTCGGCGTAGGGATCGTCGATCAGCGGACGGTCGGCGCGGGTCGCCACGGCGCGGGCCGCCGCGACCATGGTCGCGGTTGCCCCGACGCTGGATGCCAGGTCCCAGGTGTCTCCCTCATACCTAGAGCTGGTGGAAGTCATGTCTTGCCCCTATCGGACGTAGTTAGTTCATCTCAGCTAATATTTAGCCAGTATAACAAGCTTTCGACCACTGTACGCCGCCACCAGTTCGCGGCAACCTTGACGCATGGCGTACGCGGCGACCGGCAAGCGGGTGCTCATCACGGGTGCTTCCTCGGGATTGGGGGCGGCCCTGGCCAGACAACTCGCGGAGCAGGAAGCGGTGGTGGGGCTGATCGCCCGCCGGCGGGACCGCCTGGCCGAGGTGCTGGCCGACTGTCGGCGAACCTCACCGGGTTCGGCGATGTGGGTAGCCGACCTGGCCGACACCGCTGCGGTAGGGGAGCTGGCGCTGCGGGCATGGGATGTTCTCGACGGTATCGATCTGCTGATCAACAACGCCGCAATCCCGAAGCGCAGGCCCGTCACCGCCCTGGATCCGGACGAGGTGGAGAACGTCATGCGGATCAACTTCTTCGCCCCGATGCGGCTGATGCTGGCACTGTTGCCGCGGATGCTGGCGCGCGGCTCCGGCCTGATCGTCAACGTGTCCAGTGTCGGCGGCCGGCTCGGGATCATCCACGAAACCGCATACTGCGCAAGCAAGTTCGCGCTATGCGGCTGGAGCGAGGCGACGGCCGTGGACCTGCACGGCACCGGGGTTTCGGTGAAGCTGATCGAGCCGGGCCCGGTCGACTCCGAGATCTGGGACCAGCCCGACAATGAAGAACCCCTCTACCAGGGGCCCAAGGTCGCAGCCGACGTGGTGGCCGAGGGCATCATCGCGGCGTTGGGCAGTGACCGATTCGAGCATTATGTGCCGGACATGAAAGCCGTCGTCGACGCCAAGAACGCCGACCTGGACGCATTCATCGCCGGCGTGGCCGCTATGGCGCCGCGATGAAGGCGCTCGTCTACGGCGTGCCACCGGAGCCTTACCCGGTTTCCGACAACGCCAACCCGCTGACCCAGAACTTGGCCCGCACCCCGACTGCCCTTCGGCAGCTGCCGGATCCGCAATTGCCGCACCGGGATTGGGTGCTCACCCGGCCGCGGCTGACCGGCATTTGTGGGTCGGACTCCAAGCAAATCCTGATGGACTTCGGCGAGGGTGACACCGACAACGCCATGGCCGCGTTCTGTTCCTTCCCGCAAGTCATGGGCCACGAGGTGGTCGCTGACGTGGTGGCAGTGGGGCCCAAGGCCCGCGGGCTTGAGATCGGGCAGCGGGTCGTGCTGAACCCGTGGCTGTCGTGCGGGCCGCGTGGCATCGAACCGCTCTGCCCCGCCTGCGAAAGCGGCGACTACAGCCTGTGCTGGAGCTTCACCGACGGCGACATCAAGCCGGGCATCCACACCGGGGTATCAGCCGACGTGACCGGCGGATACGCCGAATTGATGCCCGCCCACGACAGCATGCTGTTTTGCGTTCCCGAGTCGATTCCCGACGAGCTGGCCGTGTTCGCCGACCCATTTTCGGTGTCCCTGCACGCGATCACCCGCCACCCGCCGCCTCGCTCGGGCCGGGTGCTGGTCTACGGGGCAGGCTCGCTCGGGTTGTGCGCGGTCGCGATTTTGCGGGCGCTCTATCCCGATGTGGCGGTGGCCGTGGTGGCGCGGTTCGACGCCCAGGCGGAGCTGGCCCGACGGTTCGGCGCCGCCAAAGTGCTGGCGCACGAACCGCGTTTGGCCATCGTCGAAGAATTGGTCGCCTGGGGCGGTGGCCGGCTGCGACAACCTCTGCAGGGTCTGCCGATGGCCCACCCCGGAGCGGTCGAGGTGGTCTACGACACGGTCGGCAAGCCCGAGACGTTCGAGGTCGGGGTCCGGGTGCTCACCTCCAGGGGGACGCTGGTGAAGGCCGGTGTTCATGCGCCCGGCCGGTGGGAGTGGAGCCCGCTGTACTTCAAAGAGATCAGCTGGGTGGGCTCCAATGCCTTCGGGATCGAGGAGATCGACGGGCAGCGCAAGCACGCCATCGCCCATTACCTCGACTTGGTCGCCGCCGGCCGGGTGGACTTGCGTCCGATGCTGACCCACACCTTCCGGCTGGAGCAGTGGCGGGACGCGTTCCTCGCGATTGCTAACCAAGGCGAGAGCGGCGCCGTGAAGGTGGCGTTCGATCAGCGACCGCCGTCACGGCGTTAGGGCGCCTCGGGATCCGATGACAGGCAGATCAATCGGGGTGATGACGCCCGGTTGCGCGTCGCAGACGAACGGTATGGCGTTGACCGCAGCGACGGCGGTGCTGGCCATCAACACGGTCATCTGGTCCTGTCCGGGTTCGCCGAACCGGATCGTCGCGTCGACGCGCGGTTCGCCTTCGATCACGACACTGAAACCCTCGGGGTCGCTCCATTGCGGGTCGAGCGCGTCGTTACTCATGGTCCAGCAGATGGCCAGTTCGACCACCGGGCGACCGTGGCGATAACCGCGATAGGTGCGGCGTTGACCCCCGACCGTGCCGGCGGCGAAGTCCGTCCAGCCCAGATTCAGATCCCGGGTCAGTACCGCGGGCTCGACGAATGCGTCCTTGGAGTCGAGTTCGGCACCCAGCATGGTGGCGATCATGTCCAGCGTCTCGAAGTAGCCGAGGCCGTATCGTTGCGTCTCCGGGTCGATTTGGGTCACCCGCTGGCGGGGCGGTTTGCCGAATCCGAGCACCGTCCATACTTCGCGTACGGGATAGGTCGTGCAGTCCAACGTTTCGACGAGCTTCACGCTGCGAACCTGTGGGCATGCGCCGGTGAGGAAGCCGGCGACGACGTTGATGAAACCCGGCTCGAAGCCTGTGCCCAGGAAGGTCGCGCGTCCCTGTCGCGCCGCAACCTCGAGCGCCGGGAGTTCGGCCGGGTGATGGGTGCCGGTCAGGAAGTCTCCCGTGGTGACCACGTTGATGCCGCGGCGCAGCATCCTTTCCACTAGTTCGTAGTCGATGAGGCGCGGCATGTAGTTCACGCAGTCTGGCGCAAGGTCGAGCAACGCGTCGACATCGCTCGTCGCGGTAACTCCGATCGGGGGCCGGTCCGCCAGTACCCCCGCGTCGCACCCCACTTTCTCCGCGCCCAAGGCGTGGACGCCCACCACGTCGAAGTCGTCGCGGTCGAGCAGGATGCCGAGCGCTCGCTTTCCGATGTTGCCGGTTGACCACTGAACCACGCGGTAGGGCGCCATGCCATCAACCGTAACTCCCAGCGACGCCGTCAAGGTCGCGTTCGATCAGCCCTAGGCGGGGCGCGTGGCGCGATAGTAGGTGAGTCGTCCAACGAAACGGTGCCGCTGCGTGGCGACCTCCGTGCAGTCGAACCCCGCCGTGCGTAGCAGTCGAGGAATCGCGTCGCCGAGGTTCCCCACGGCGTGCGGGCTGCGCCTGACGAGCCGCGCCGCCAGGCCGTCGTGAGGGGTCATGTCGCCGCCCATGTCGACCAAATGCAGTCTGCCGCCGGGACGCAGGACACGGAAGACCTGAGACGCCGCGGCCGTTTTCGCGTCTTCGTCGAGATGGTGCAGCATCATCGACGACAGCACCCGGTCGAATTCGCCGTCGGCGTAGGGCAGCCGTTGTGCTTAGCCGCGTTCGAAGCGAATCCCGCTTAGCCCGTCGGCCTTTCGCTGGGCTCGGCGCAGCGCGAGCGGGTCGGGATCGGAGCCGATCACTGCTGCTCCCGGACACGCACGCGTGGCCCGCATGGCGAGATTACCTGTGCCGCAGCCGATTTCCAGCACACGTTGGCCGTCGGCGAGTTCGGCCTGTCCGATGAGCTTGTCGTGGACGCGGTTGAAGCCGAACAGGCGCGTCAACAGGTCGTAGCCCGGAAGCAACGCGTCGTGGCCG
>DATIOT010000613.1:0-6566 GCA_035472875.1 Mycobacterium sp. | reverse complement strand
CGCGGAGCCCGAGGACGAGGTGGTCGAGCTGCGGGAACGGATGCTGGCGGCACTGGGTCCGAATGCGGGCTTGGCTGCCGCCACGGTCCCGGAGTTGGCGGCGCTGCTGGACGTGCCCGCGGAGGCGGGCGATCCGTTGACCGCCCAGGTGCGGATGCAGCACAGCGCTGTGGACATGCTGCGGGGTGTGGCCTCGCGCAAACGGCCGGTGGTGTTGTTCGTCGACGACCTGCAGTGGGCCGGGCCCGTTGCCGTCGGCTTTATCGATCTGGTGTTCCGTGAGCAGTTGGAGGGCCTGTTGGTGGTGGCTGCCTATCGCGACGAAGTGGAACCGACACATCCGATCGCGGCCTCGCTGTCGCGGTGGCGGCAACAGTCCGGTATGACGCACCTGGATTTGGTCAACCTGTCAGGACAGAATGTGGCCGCTCTGGTCGCCGAAATCCTGAGGGTCGACCCGGTTGCCGCGGGTGCTTTGACGGAGCTCATCGAGCCGCATACGCGCGGCAACCCGTATGAGACGTTGGAGTTGCTCAACACCTTGCGTCACGAGGGCGTGCTGACTCCGACCTCGAAGGGGTGGTCTTGGGACGAGCCCGGCGTGCGCTCACTTCTGGCCGGCTCGGAGGTGGCCAAACTTGCGATGGCCCGGTTGGCGGCCTTGCCGTCCGCCTCCCGGGACGTGCTGGAGGCGATGGCGTGTCTGGGCGGTCGAGCCGAGCTCAGCGTGCTGGCGGCCGCGACCGCCGAGTCGGCCGAAGTGGTGGAACAGCGCCTGGCACCTGCCCTGGAAGAGGGCGTTCTGGTGGCCGAGACCTGGACCCATGACGCGGTGCGATTCCGTCACGACCGCATCCGTGAAGCGATCCTCGCCGAGGTTGATACCCAGCGGCGGCATAGCCTGCACCTGACGATGGCGCGGCGGCTGGCGGTCAGACCGGAGCTGTTCGCCGTCGCCGCCGAGCAGTACCTCCCGGTCATCGACACGGTCACCGACGCCGGGGAGCGGTCTGCGGTGGTGGCACTGCTGCGCCGCGCCGCCGAACGGGCCGCGCTGGTGGGGGATTACAGCCAAGTTCACACGCTGCTCTCGAGCGCCCTGCGGGTCGCCGACCCCGGTGATGCTGCCGGGCTGATCCGACTGCACACCGGGCACCTCACCGCCCTCTTCTGTCTGGGCCGGCTGGAGGAGGCCGACGAGGACTACCGCATCATCGACCGGCTGAGCACCGCCGCGCTACAGCGGGTGGACGCAACCTGCGTGCAGGTGCGCAGCCTGACCAACCGCAAGCTTTACTCCAACGCGATCGAGCTCGCCGTGACGGCGCTGCGCGAGCTCGGTACCACCGTCCCGCCTCCCGAACAGCTTCCGGTATTGCTCGAGCGTTATTTCGACTATCTGTACCGGTGGCTGGACCATACCGATGACGCGGCTGATCTGGGCAGGGCCGAAATCACCGAGCCGACACTGCTTGCCGTGACTTGTCTGTTCAACGCGGTCTTTCCGACCGCGACCTTCGCCGGCGACAGCTTCATGCAGGCGTGGCTGAGCCTTGAGGCGCTACAAATTTGGCTTGACCACGGCACCGCCCGTGGCCTGGTCGGCCCGGCAAGCTATTCGGCAGCCACCGCCATCGCGCTGCGCGACGACTACGGCGCCGCATACCGGGCTGCACGCCGGATCGTGGCCGTTGGGGAAGCCCGTGGCTATGAGCCCGAGACCTCACTGGCGCGGTTCGTGTCGTCTTACTTCGGTTGCTGGTTTGAACCGCTGGAAATCGGTGTCGCGCAGGCAAAGCGGGCACGCGAAGGGCTCATCAAAGGTGGCGACCTGGCCACCGCCGGCTATACCGTGGCGCACACCTACGGGGGGCGACTTGATTTCGTGCCCACGCTGGATATCTATGTCGACGAGGCGGAGAAGGCATTGGCCTTCGTGCGGCGGGTCGGCATCGAACCAATGGGGCAGTGGGTGGAGGCGTACCAGTGGTTGGCAAATGCGTTGCGCGGCGAGACCCCCTACCCATCAGGTGGGGTGGCGCCCATTGACCGGTACGCCGACGACTCGGCGGTGCCGTTCTATGGAGATCTCAGCCGCGCGATCGCGGCCACGATCTTCGATGATCCGACGAGCCTGAGACGACACACCGCCGCGGCGATGCAAGCGCTGCCTTTTGCCCTCGGCAACTATGTGACCGCGGTGGCCCGTCTGCTGCGGGGCCTTGCTCTTGCTGCCGACGCTCGAACCGCTGGGCCCGATGAACGACCGGGATTGCAGTCCGAGTTGGAGGACGCGATTGTCTGGCTCGGTGCTCGCGCCGAAGACGCGCCCATGAATTTCCTGCACCTGCTGCGGCTCCTGGAGGCGGAACGGGCCTGGGCCTTGGGCGACTTGGGCGCCGCCGCGCTGGCCTTCGACGCAGCGCGAGATGAGGTCGCCGGGCGGGAGCGCCCGTGGCATCGGGCGCTGATCACCGAGCGCGCCGCCCGCTTCCGCCTGGCACGGGGCCTGCAACACGCCGGCCTTGAACTTCTCGCCCAGGCCAGGCAGATGTACTTGTCTTGGGGGGCGACGGCGAAAGTCGCCCAGCTCGACTCGGCGTATCCGTTACTGCGGCCGCCAGCCGACGTGCCCAGCGCAATCGGCAGCGACCGAAACGGTGATGTGCGCCGACAAGGTTCTTTGCTCAGCAGCGGGACGATCGACTTGCTTGCGATTCTGTCGGCGTCGCGGGCGCTGAGCTCGGAAACGACCATCGACGGGCTGCACGCCCGCGTCGTCGACGTGCTCGCCGCGATGACCGGCGCGACCGAGGTACGGCTGCTGCTGCGCGGTGACGACCCACAAGACTGGCTGCTACTTACAACGGGAGGCACGATGCCTGCCAGCGGCATCGGCAGCCAGCAGACCGTGCCGACGTCGGTGCTGCGGTATGCCCAGCGCATACCCGAACCGCTGGTCGTCGTCGACGCCACCAGCGACGACCGCTTCGCTCGCGATCCCTACTTCGCCGACACCGACCGCTGCTCTCTGCTGGCCCTACCCGTTCTCAGCCGTGGCCGCCTGCGGGCGGTGTTGCTCCTGGAGAATCGCTTGATTCGCGGGGCGTTCACCGCCGACGGCCTCGACGCCGTCAGGCTGATTGCCGGCCAGCTTGCCGTCTCGCTCGACAACGCCCAGCTGTATTCCGAGCTTGCCGCGTCACGCGCGCGGATCGTCGCCGCCGCCGACCAGGCCCGCCGCCGCATCGAACGCGACCTGCACGACGGCGCCCAACAGCAGCTCGTCTCGTTGGCGATGCATCTCCGAATGGTGCGTGAAGAGGTGGCACCCGATGCCGGTGAACTGCGTATGCAAATCGACCGCGCCGTAACTCAGGCAAACGGCGCACTCGATACGCTGCGCGACCTCTCGCGCGGCATTCACCCAGCGATCCTCACGAAGGGCGGGCTCAGCCCGGCCTTGCGCGCACTAATCCGTCGCTCTCCCATCGCCGTTCAGCTCCACCTGGACATAACAAAACGACTGACCGAACAGGTGGAGGTCAGCGCCTACTACGTCGTCGCCGAGGCATTAACCAACTCGGCCAAACACTCGCGCGCATCGACCGTCACGGTTACGGTCAACGAGAAGCCCGCCGAACGCATTCTGTACCTCGAGGTCGCTGACGACGGCATCGGAGGTGCCGACTTGTCCGGCGGAACCGGCCTGCTCGGCCTCAAGGATCGAGTAGAGACGCTCGGCGGCCACATCGATTTGCACAGCAGCCAAGAAGCCGGCACGACCTTGCGTGTCGAGCTTCCCGTTACGCCCCCCAAGGGCGAACCTTATGGCTAACCGTTGGCCGCCGATCACGACTACCTGCTAGCTGGAATCCACTATTGAAGCCACCGGCGATGTGAGCCGCTGCGACTGCATCGAGACTGGACTTAAGTGCCGACTAGCCGACGCACTGCAAAACGCCGGAAGTGCGGTTATCGACGGGATGGAGTTCCGCTGTGAATCGCACCGGTTACCACCATCTTGTGTGGATGTGCTGCCGCGTGCTGCGGTTACCAAGCACATCGATCCGTCGACTCGAACGCCGCGGTTAGGGTTCGACGTCCGTCTCATTGTGTTGAAGCGCCCGGTGGCCGCCGGCTGACGCGAAGGGGGGATCGGCTTCATGCATTCGGCTCGACGGTTGCGCCACTGCGTAACCGGTCCGGCCATCGTCGTCCGTCACAGTAAAAATCTAAGAAACTGAGTAATAAGGAGACAGGCAAATGCCAGCACGTTTTATGACCGACCCGCACGCGATGCGCGCGATGGCGGGCCGCTTTGAGATGCACGCTCAGACGGTGTCCGATGAGGCTCGCAAGATGTGGGCGTCCTCGCAGAACATCGCCGGCGCCGGCTGGAGTGGGCAGGCCCAGATGACCTCCTACGACACCATGGGTCAGATGAATCAGGCGTTCACCAACATCGTGAACATGCTGCACGGGGTCCGTGACGGGCTGATCCGCGACGCCAACAACCACGAGACCCAAGAGCAGGCCTCGCAGCAGATCCTCAGCCACTAGCCGCGAAAACCGCTGCTATCCAATACTTTTAATTCAGGAGGACGTAAACAATGAGCATCAACTACCAGTTCGGCGACGTCGACGCCCACGGCGCCCTCATTCGCGCACAGGCGGCCTCGCTGGAGCAAGAGCACCAGGCCATCGTTCGCGATGTGCTGGCTGCCGGTGACTTCTGGGGTGGTGCCGGGTCGGTGGCCTGCCAGGAGTTCATCACCCAGTTGGGTCGTAATTTCCAGGTGATTTACGAGCAGGCCAACGCCCACGGGCAGAAGGTGCAGACCGCAGGCAGCAACATGGCCAGCACCGACAGCGCCGTTGGGTCCAGCTGGGCCTAACCCGCAACTTCAGGCGCGGCAGCACACCACACGTCAGTGTTTTCGCGCCGCTTAGGCGGGCAGCGGCTCCCCAGCCGTCATGGTCGTGGTCAGCTTTAAGCCAGACAAGCAGTGACAGCCGTTCAGAACGTTCCAAGCGCCACCGATCAAGGTCGACCTGCGATGACACCGAAAGAGTGGCCAATCATCCGAACCCAGACCTGCTCTCACCCGTCGCGCTGGCACCCCGCGCCGCCGCCGATGCCCCCCGGCCGGCCGCTGTGGCTGGGAATTGTCGTCGCTGCGGTGTTGATCGTCTCGGAAACAGTACTTGTGCGTGTGCTCCCGTCGGTTGAACCGCACAACACCTTTGGCATGGTGTATCTGCTTGGGGTGCTTGTGATCTCCGCTGGTTGGGGTACCCGTCTAGCGGTAGTGACGACATTCGTCAGCGCCGCGGTGTACCTGGAAAGCCACCTCGACGCGGACAGTGGCTGGCTGCCGGCGAGCCCCACCGAACTCGTCCCGATTGCAATCTTTTTGCCCATAGCGTTATTGGCCAACGCATTGGTGGGTCGTGCCCGACTCCGCGCGGCGGAAGCGAGACTCGCGGCAGATCAGGTCAGTGAGTTGGCGCAGCGGCAGGCCGCGCTGCGGCGGGTGGCAACGCTGGTGGCCCGAGGCGTCTCGCCATCTGAGGTCTTCACCGCAGTTGCCGACGAAGTGGCCAACGCGCTGTGGGTGGAGAACTGCGTGCTGGTGCGTTACCTAGGGGATGACTCGTGCGAACTTGTCGCTGCCCACGACAAGGTTCAGTTGGAGAGGCTCCCAGTCGGCGCGGTGTTTCCACTGGACGGTGACAACTTGGCGGCGATGGTGTTTCGCACCGGCGCGACGGCCAGGATGGACAGCCACGAGGTCGCGGCCGGCCCGATCGCCGAAGCGGTCCGCGACGTTGGCATTCGCTCGGCGGTGGGCGCTCCCATTGAGGTTGACGGCCGACTGTGGGGGGCGGCGGTCATAGCCTCCTCCGGGCCGGAACCGCAACCGCGCCACACCGAAGCACGGCTGGCGGATTTCGCCGAGCTGGTCGCAACGGCCATCGCCAATGCGCAAGCGCGTGACGAACTCATGGCCTCGAGAGCACGCATTGTCACTGCCGGTGACGAGGCCAGGCGTCGCATCGAGCGTGACCTACACGACGGTGCACAGCAACGCCTTGTCACGCTGAGGCTGCGCATGCGCTCCCTTGAGGAATCCCTGCCGACCGAGAGCCACCTCAGACACGAGATCGCTGATCTCGCTGAAGAACCCGCGGCGGCCAGCGAGGAACTGCGGCAGCTCTCACGCGGCATCCACCCGGCTGCCCTGTCCAGTGCGGGCCTGGGCCCAGCGCTGCGCGTCCTGTGCCGCCGCGCGGCCATGCCCGTCGAGCTACGCGTAAATGTCGAGCGCCGACTGTCCGAGTCGGTCGAGGTCGCCGTGTATTACGTTGTCGCAGAAGCCCTGACCAATGCAGCCAAGCACGCTCACGCATCAACGGTCACTGTCACCGTGGATGCCGATGATGTGCGGGTGCGCCTCTCGGTGTCAGACGATGGGATCGGCGGTGCCAATCCTCGGGGGTCGGGACTCATCGGCCTGAAGGACCGCGTGGAGGCGTTGGGCGGTCATATGGACATCACCAGC
>DATIOT010000612.1:0-12140 GCA_035472875.1 Mycobacterium sp. | reverse complement strand
GTTGATCGTCATCTTGGCCAGGTTGGCGCCGATGCAGTAATGCGCTCCGGTGCCGCCAAAACCGACGTGCGGGTTGGGATTCCGCAAAATATTGAAGGTGTACGGATCCTCGAAGACCTCTTCGTCGAAGTTTGCCGACCGGTAGAACATGATCACCCGCTGGCCCTGCTTGATCTGCACGCCGGACAACTCGTAGTCCTCGAGCGCGGTGCGCTGGAAGCAGGTGACCGGGGTGGCCCAGCGGACGATCTCGTCGGCAGCGGTTTCGGGGCGCTCCTTCTTGAACAGCTCCCACTGGTCGGGGAAGTCAGCGAACGCCATCATCCCCTGGGTAATCGAGTTACGGGTGGTCTCGTTACCGGCCACCGCAAGCATCACCACAAAGAAGCCGAACTCGTCGTCGGAGAGCTTTTCACCCTCGATGTCCGCTTCGATCAGCTGAGTGACGATGTCGTCGCCGGGGTTCTTGGCCTTTTCCTCGGCCATCTTCATCGCATAGCCGATCAACTCCGCCGACGACATTTTCGGATCGATGTGGGCGTACTCCGGATCGTCATTACCGGTCATCTCGTTCGACCATTCGAATAGCTTGCCGCGGTCCTCCTGTGGCACGCCGAGCAAACCCGCGATGGCCTGCAGCGGCAGCTCACAGGACACCTGCTGGACAAAGTCGCCGGAACCCGCGGTCGCCGCGTCCCGGGCGATCTTCTGCGCACGCTCTCTGAGCTCGTCCTCCAGGCGTCCGACGGCGCGCGGTGTGAAGCCGCGGGAGATGATCTTGCGCAGCCTGGTGTGGTGCGGCGCGTCCATGTTGAGCATGACGAAGCGCTTAACCTCGATGTCCTCACGCGCGATGTCGTTGTTGAACCGCGGTATCACCCCGTTCTCATAGCTGGAGAAAACATCGCTGCGTCGCGACACCTCTTTGACATCTTCGAGCTTCGTGATCGCCCAGAAACCGCCGTCGTGGAACCCGCCGCCGACGCCCGGAGCCTGCTCGTTCCACCAGATCGGCGCGGTCGCCCGCACCTCGGCGAACTCTTCGACGGGGATGCGCTCGGTATAGATGTCGGGGTCGGTGAAATCGAACCCCGGTGGAAGATTCGGGCTGGGCACGCTAATGCTCCTCACTACAGTCCTCGATGACTTGCGATCCCAGGACACTAGCTGTCCTAGTGATGCTCTGCTGCCAGTAAAACATGCCTCCACCGCAGACAAAAGGCGCCGGTGCATCCTCGCTTGTCAGAGTAATGAAACGTGTTCTAGCCTGACTCCATGGGTAACCCGGTAATCGTTGAAGCCACCCGCAGCCCGATCGGCAAACGAAATGGATGGCTGTCAGGACTGCACGCCACTGAGCTGCTGGGCGCGGTGCAGAAGGCACTGGTGGAAAAGGCCGGCATCGACGCCGGCGATGTCGAACAGGTCATCGGCGGCTGTGTGACGCAATACGCGGAACAATCCAACAACATCAGCCGGACGGCTTGGCTGACGGTGGGTTTGCCTGAACACGTCGGCGCCACCACCGTCGACTGCCAGTGCGGCAGCGGGCAGCAGGCCAATCACCTCGTCGCAGGGCTGATCGCGGCCGGCGCTATCGACGTCGGCGTCGCGTGTGGAATCGAGGCGATGAGCCGGGTCGGCCTGGGCGCCAACGCAGGTCCGGACCGCAACTGGCGGGCGGAGTCGTGGGACATCGACCTCCCCAACCAGTTCGAGGCCGCCGAGCGGATCGCCAAGCGTCGCGGCATCACCCGCGAAGACATCGACGCGTTCGGGTTCCAGTCTCAGCTACGCGCAAAGCGGGCCTGGGACGAGGGCCGCTTTGATCGGGAAATCTCGCCTATCGAGGCTCCGGTGCTCGACGAACAGAAGCAGCCCACCAGCGAGCGCCACATGGTCTCCCGCGACCAGGGCCTGCGTGACACCACGATGGAGGGATTGAGCCAGCTCAAACCGGTGCTCGACGGCGGGATCCACACCGCCGGCACGTCATCGCAGATCTCCGATGGCGCAGCGGCGGTGTTGTGGATGGACGAAGACAAGGCCAAGGCGCTCGGGCTGCGGCCGCGGGCCCGGATCGTCAGCCAGGCGCTGGTCGGCGCCGAGCCCTACTACCACCTGGACGGCCCGGTGCAGTCGACGGCGAAGGTGCTGGAGAAGGCCGGCATGAAGATGGGCGACATCGACATCGTCGAGATCAACGAGGCGTTCGCTTCGGTGGTGCTGTCCTGGGCGCGGGTACACGAGCCCGATATGGCCCGGGTCAACGTCAACGGCGGCGCGATCGCGCTGGGTCACCCGGTGGGCTGCACCGGCAGCCGGCTGTTCACCACCGCCCTGCACGAGCTGGAGCGCTCCGATCAGAGCACAGCCCTGATCACGATGTGCGCGGGCGGCGCGTTGTCCACCGGCACCATCATCGAGCGCATCTGAGCTTTGATCGTTTCCGAAGCCAGCCGCATCGCGGCGGCGCAGGCGTATATCGACGCGCTGGTCAGCCATGACGGCGATGCCGTTCCGTTCGCGGCCGAATGCACCCGCATCGAGCAAGGCGTCAAGAATGGGTTCTCCGGAAATCATCTGCGGCGCAGCCTCAATCGCGGACCTCAGTACCGGGTCATCGCCGAAACGACGACGCCGCGGTACCGGATCGTAGGCGACGAGGTGCACGCGGCCTACGACGTGCTGACCAAAGTCGCGATGGCCGGCCGGCGGCTGGCCGGTCGGGTCAACGAGACCTTCGTCATCCCGGCCGAAAGCCCAAGCGGGCAAGCCGAGATCCATCACATTAAGGTTCGTTTCCAACCCTCCATTTCTAGCGGATAGGAACCGGACAACTAGATGAAGAAAAAGCCTCGCGGCCTGAACTCGCCCTTGGCCACCCCTTTGTTCAAGTGGATGGGACGCGCCAACACCTGGATCTATCGGCGCACCAACGGAAAACTCGGCGGCACGGTCCAGAACGCTCCGGTCGCGCTGCTGACCACCACCGGCCGCAAGACCGGCGAACCACGGGTAAGCCCACTGCTCTACCTGCGCGAGGGCAGCCGCGTGATTCTTGCCGCCTCCCGGAGCGGCAGCGACAAACATCCACTGTGGTACCTCAACCTAAAGGCCAACCCAGACGTGTCTGTGCAGATCAAGGGCGAGGTGCTGGCGCTGCGGGCGCGCGACGCCACGGCCGAAGAGCGCAAGGAGTACTGGCCCAAGCTGGTGGCCATGTACCCGACGTTCGAGGACTACGAGTCCTGGACCGACCGGGTGATTCCGATCGTCATCTGTGATCCGTAACGCCGAGGGCCGTGCCTCACCGAGCCTGTAACCACGGCGAGAAAATCGCCAAAATCTCGCCCTAGGTTCACGTTCGGCGCACGACTAGGCGCCGTACACCGGGACCGGTGGCCGCGTCTTGGCCAGCAGGTCGGCGACGACGGGCCCCAGCTCGGCGGGATCCCATCTGGCGCCCTTGTCGACCTGCGGGCCGTGCGCCCAGCCCTCGGCGACCCGGATCTTGCCGCCCTCGACTTCGAATACCTTCCCGGTGATGTCGCGCGATTCGGTGCTGCCGAGCCAAACCACCAGCGGCGAAATGTTTTCCGGCGCCATTGAGTCGAAATCGTCGTCCTGCGTTGCCATCATCTCGGCAAAGACAGTTTCCGTCATGCGGGTGCGCGCCGACGGTGCGATGGCGTTCACGGTGACGCCGTACCGGCCCATTTCGGCGGCGGCGACGAGCGTCATCGCCGCGATGCCGGCCTTGGCGGCGCTGTAGTTGCCCTGTCCGACGCTGCCCTGCAGGCCCGCACCCGAACTGGTGTTGATGATCCGTGCGTCAACGGTTTTGCCCTCTTTGGACAACCCGCGCCAGTATGACGCGGCGTGCCGCATGGTGGCGAAATGACCCTTGAGGTGCACGGCTATGACGGCGTCGAACTCCTCCTCGCTGGTGTTGGCCATCATCCTGTCGCGCACGATGCCGGCGTTGTTGACCAGGACGTCCAAGCCACCGAAGGTGTCGATAGCGATCTGGATCAGGATGGCCGCTTGTTGCCAGTCGGCGATGTTGGATCCGTCAGCGACGGCTTCGCCACCGGCTGCGGTGATCTCGTCAACCACGCCCTGCGCGGCGCTGCCGCCGCTTGCCGGCGAACCGTCCAACCCAACCCCGATGTCGTTGACGACTACGCGCGCACCCTCGGCCGCGAAGGCCAGCGCATGCGCGCGACCGATACCGCCGCCCGCTCCGGTGACGATGACGACACGGCCGTCGACCAAGCCCATACCCATTGCTCCTTAACCCGTTACTTGTTGGCACTCGAGGCGGCCAAGTACGGCGGCGGCTCACCGCCGCCGTGCACCTCCAGCGTGGCTCCGCTGATGTAGGAGGCCACATCGGAAGTCAGAAACGCTGCGGCCCAGCCGATGTCGCTGGGTTTCGCCAACCGCTTCAGTGGCACGGTGGCAGCGACGCGCGCGATCGATTCGGCGTCACCGTAGAACAGTTCGGATTGTTCGGTCTCGACCATGCCGACCACCACCGCATTGACCCGAACCTTGGGAGCCCATTCCACCGCCAGTGTGAGAGTGAGGTTTTCCAAGCCCGCCTTGGCCACGCCGTAGGCGGCAGTACCAGGGGTAGGGCGGCGACCGCTCACGCTGCAGATGTTCACAATCGACCCACCGTTGGGTTGCTCTTGCATCAGTGCGTTGGCATGCTGCGAAACCAGCAGCGGTGCAAGCACATTCAGTTCGACGATCTTGCGGTGGAAGTTGTGCGTGGCCTCAGACGCCAACGCGTACGGCGAACCTCCTGCGTTGTTGACCAGCACGTCGAGGCGGCCATGGCGTTCTTTGATCGCGCCCGTGAGCCGAACCACCGAATCCTCGTCGCGGACGTCGCAGGCATGAAACTCATACGGTAAACCCTCGACGGCACGTCGCGCGCAGGTGATCACGGTCGCACCCTGTTCGGCGAAAACCGAACTGATACCGGCACCAACCCCTCGAACGCCGCCAGTAACCAGAACCACCCGCCCGGCCAGTCCCAAATTGATGGCGTCGGCTCCTTCGGCGCGAGTCACTGTGCTAGCGTACCAAGCAAGTGCTTGCTTAGGTAGTCACCCACCAGGAAGTGCAATGACGATCACATCTACCACCACCGAACCGGGCATAGTCGCGGTCACCGTCGACTACCCGCCGGTCAACGCCATCCCGTCGCGCGGCTGGTTCGAACTCGCCGACGCGATCACGGCCGCCGGCGACCATCCCGATACCCGCGCCGTGATCCTGCGGGCGGAAGGGCGCGGATTCAACGCCGGTGTGGACATCAAGGAGATGCAGCGCACCGAGGGATTCACCGCGCTCATCGACGCCAACCGCGGCTGCTTTGCCGCGTTCCGCGCGGTCTATGAATGCGCGGTGCCGGTGATCGCGGCGGTGAACGGGTTCTGCGTCGGCGGCGGCATCGGGCTGGTCGGTAACTCCGACGTCATCGTGGCCTCCGACGATGCCACCTTCGGCTTGCCGGAGGTCGAACGCGGTGCCCTCGGCGCGGCCACGCACCTGTCGCGGCTGGTCCCGCAACACATGATGCGGCGACTGTTCTTCACCGCGGCCACCGTAGACGCCGCCACGTTGCACCACTTCGGCTCGGTGCACGAGGTGGTGCCCCGCGACCAACTCGATGAGGCCGCTTTAAGGGTTGCGCGTGACATCGCCGCCAAAGACACCCGGGTCATCCGGGCGGCCAAGGAGGCGCTCAACTTCATCGACGTGCAACGCGTCAACTCGAGTTACCGCATGGAGCAGGGCTTTACCTTCGAGCTCAACCTCGCCGGGGTGTCCGACGAGCATCGCGACGCGTTTGCCGGTACGGCGAAGGACAAGAAGGCGTGAGCGACAAGCGCACCACTCTCGACGAGGCCGTCGCGCAGTTGCGCAGCGGCATGACCATCGGCATTGGCGGCTGGGGGTCGCGGCGTAAACCCATGGCTTTCGTGCGCGCCATGCTGCGCACCGACATCAAAGATTTGACCGTGGTGACCTACGGCGGGCCGGACCTGGGTCTGCTCTGCTCGGCCGGCAAGGTCAAGCGCGTCTACTACGGGTTCGTCTCGTTGGACTCGCCACCCTTCTACGACCCGTGGTTTGCCAAGGCCCGTACCAGCGGCGCCATCGAAGCCCGGGAAATGGACGAGGCCATGCTGCGCTGCGGGCTGCAAGCGGCAGCGCAACGAGTGCCGTTCTTGCCGATCCGCGCCGGGCTGGGCAGCTCAGTGCCCGACTTTTGGGAGGGCGAATTGCAGACCGTAACGAGCCCCTACCCGGCCCCAGCCGGCGGACACGAGACGCTGATCGCCATGCCGGCGTTGCGTTTGGACGCCGCTTTCGTGCATCTCAATCTCGGTGATACCCAAGGCAATGCCGCATACACCGGCATCGATCCCTACTTCGATGACCTGTTCCTGATGGCTGCAGATAAGCGCTACCTGTCGGTGGAGCGAGTCGTTACGACCCATGAGCTGATCAAGGCAGTGCCGCCGCAGGCGCTCGTGGTGAACCGGATGATGGTCGACGCGATCGTAGAAGCACCAGGTGGTGCCCACTTCACCACCGCCGCACCGGATTACGGCCGAGACGAAAAGTTCCAGCGGCACTATGCCGAGGCGGCCTCGACGGAAGATGGCTGGCAGCAATTCGTTCAGACCTACCTCTCGGGCGGCGAAGACGAATATCAGGCGGCCGCGCGCGCTTTCGGAGAGGAGGCATCGAAGTGAGCACTCGCGCGGAAGTGTGTGCCGTCGCCTGCGCCGAGTTGTTCAGGGACGCAGGCGAGATCATGGTCAGCCCCATGACGAACATGGCCTCAGTCGGCGCGCGGCTGGCCCGGCTGACCTTCTCCCCCGACATCCTGCTGACCGACGGCGAGGCACAGCTGCTGGCCGACACCCCGGCGCTCGGCGCGTCCGGAGCCATCGAAGGCTGGATGCCGTTTGGCCGTGTGTTCGAGACGCTGGCGTGGGGGCGGCGGCACGTGGTGATGGGCGCTAATCAGGTTGACCGCTTTGGCAATCAGAACATCTCGGCGTTCGGCCCGCTGCAGCAGCCCACCCGGCAGATGTTCGGCGTCCGCGGTGCCCCCGGCAACGCGATCAACCACGCAACCAGTTACTGGGTCGGCAACCACTCCAAGCGGGTGTTCTGCGAGGCGGTCGACGTGGTCTGCGGTATCGGCTATGACAAGGTGGACGCCGACAATCCCGCGTTTCGGTTCGCCAACGTGTACCGGGTGGTGTCCAATCTCGGAGTGTTCGACTTCGGCGGCCCGGACCGGACGATGCGAGCGCTGAGCCTGCACCCCGGCGTTTCGCCTGAAGACGTCCGCGAAGCCACCTCGTTCGAGGTGCATGGCCGCGAGGAGGCCGAGGAGACCAGGCTGCCGACCGACGACGAACTGCGCCTGATCCGCGAAATCATCGATCCGAAGGGGTTGCGCGACAGAGAGATACGTTCATGAAGTTGCGCACGCCGCTGACCGAGCTGGTCGGTGTCGAGCACCCGGTGGTGCAAACCGGGATGGGCTGGGTTGCCGGGGCGCGGCTGGTGTCGGCCACCGCCAACGCGGGCGGGCTCGGCATCCTGGCTTCGGCCACCATGACGCTGGACGAGTTGGCGACGGCCATCGGCAAGGTCAAGGCCGCCACCGACAAGCCGTTCGGCGTGAACATCCGCGCCGACGCAGCCGACGCCGGCGACCGGGTCGAGCTGATGATCCGCGAGGGGGTGAAGGTGGCGTCGTTCGCGCTGGCGCCCAAACAGGAGCTGATTACCCGGCTGAAAGAGGCTGGGGCAGTGGCTATCCCGTCGATCGGTGCGGCCAAACATGCGCGTAAGGTCGCGAGCTGGGGCGCCGACGCGATGATTGTGCAGGGCGGCGAAGGTGGCGGGCACACCGGACCCGTCGCGACGACGCTGCTGTTGCCCTCGGTGCTGGACGCGGTCAAGGGCACGGGCATCCCGGTTATTGCGGCGGGCGGATTCTTCGACGGGCGCGGGCTTGCGGCGGCGTTGTCCTACGGCGCTGCCGGCGTGGCGATGGGCACGCGGTTTTTGCTCACCTCGGATTCCACCGTGCCCGACACGGTCAAACGGCGCTACCTTGAGGCGGCGCTGGACGGCACGGTCGTCACCACCCGAGTCGACGGCATGCCGCACCGGGTGCTGCGCACCGGGCTGGTTGAGAAGCTGGAAAGCGGTTCGCGGGTACGGGGTTTCACCGCGGCGGTGCGCAATGCCGCCAAGTTCAAGAAGATGTCACAGATGACCTGGCGGTCGATGATCAGCGATGGCTTGGCGATGCGCCACGGCAAGGAGCTGACCTGGTCGCAGGTGGTGATGGCGGCCAACACGCCGATGCTGCTCAAAGCCGGCCTGGTTGAAGGCAACACCGATGCTGGGGTGCTGGCGTCTGGACAGGTGGCCGGCATTCTCGACGACCTGCCATCGTGCGCCGAGCTGATTGAGTCGATCGTGCGCGACGCGATCGAGCACCTGCAGGCGGCGTCTGCACAAGTGCAGGACTAGCCGCAGAGGAGCTAAGCCTCGCCGCTACAGCCGCTCGATGATGGTGACGTTGGCCGTGCCTCCGCCCTCGCACATCGTTTGCAACCCATAGCGCCCGCCGATGCGCTCCAGCTCGTTGAGCATGGTGGCGAACAGCTTGGCCCCAGTGGCACCCAACGGGTGACCGAGCGCGATCGCCCCGCCGTTGGGGTTGGCCTTCTCCGGGTCGGCCTTGATCTCCTTGAGCCAAGCCAGCACGACCGGCGCGAACGCCTCGTTGATCTCGACGGTGTCGATGTCGTCGATGGACAGCCCGGTCTTTTCCAGCGCGTAGCGGGTGGCGGGGATGGGCCCGGTCAGCATGAACACCGGGTCGGCCGCGCGGGCACTGATGTGGTGGATGCGGGCCCGCGGGATCAGCTTGTGGTCTTTGACGGCCTGCTCGGAAGCCAGCAGCACCGCACTGGCGCCGTCCGAAATCTGACTGGCCATCGCCGCCGTCAGCCGACCCCCCTCGACCAGCGGCTTCAAGCCGGCCATCTTCTCCAGCGACGACTCGCGTGGGCCCTCGTCAACCCGGAAAGGCCCGGATTCGGTTTCGACAGTGATGATTTCGTTGTCGAAGTGACCGCCGCGGATCGCCGCGAACGCGCGCTCGTGGCTGGTCAGCGCGTATTGCTCCATCTCTTCGCGCGACAGGTTCCACTTTTCGGCCATCAGCTCCGAGCCGCGGAACTGGGAAATCTCCTGATCGCCGTACCGGTGCAGCCACTGCTTGGACTCGTTGGTCGGCGAGGTGAACCCGAACTGCTCGGCGACCGTCATCGCCGACGAGATCGGGATCTGGCTCATGTTCTGCACGCCGCCGGCCACGATGAGGTCGGCCGTACCGGACATGATCGCCTGCGCCCCAAAGGAAATCGCCTGTTGGCTGGAACCGCATTGCCGATCCACGGTGACGCCGGGAACCTCTTCGGGATAGCCGGCGGCCAGCCACGAGAGTCGGGCGATGTTGCCCGCCTGCCCCCCAATGGCGTCGACACAGCCGGCGATCACGTCGTCAACAGCGGCGGGGTCGACGTCGGCCCGGTCGAGCAGTCCGCGCCACCCCAAGGCACCCAGGTCGACCGGATGTATCCCGGCTAGTGCGCCATTGCGCTTGCCGACCGCGGTACGTACAGCGTCGATGACGTACGCCTCGGACATCTTTCAGACTCCTTCTTCAATCTTTTGGAAATCCGCCGTGATTCCGCCTAGGACGACGGCGAGGTATTGCTGACCCACCTGCTCCGCGGTGAGCGGTCCGCCGGGCTGATACCAGCGCACCGACACCCAGGTGGTGTCACGGATGAAACGGTAGACGAGGTCGACGTTGAGGTTGGGCCGGAAGTAGCCCTCGTCGATGCCCTGGTTGAGCACCTCGACCCACATCTTGCGTTGTTGACGGTTCATGTCCTCGACGTAGGAGAACCGGGGCTGCGATAAGAGCCGTTTGGCTTCGTCCTGATAGATGACGACCTGCGCATGCCGATGCTCGATCGCCTCGAACGATGCCATGAACAGCCCCTTGAGCCGCTCCAGCGGATTGGCTTCGCTGTCCACGATCTCGCGATAGCGGGCGAACAGCCAGTCCAGGAAACTGCGCAATAGCTCGTCGACCATCTCCTCTTTGGAGGAGAAATGGTGGTACAGGCTGCCGGACAGGATGCCGGCACCGTCGGCGATATCACGCACGGTGGTGGCGCGCAGGCCGCGCTCGGCGAACATGGTCGCGGCGAGCTCCAGCAACTCGTCTCGCCGGCTGTTTGCCTGGCCGGTCATTCGGTCCACCTGATCAGGGTATCAACCAAGCGCTTGCTCGGCTAGCTGTGGTCACGGATGCTGACTGGATACCGAGATCACCTCGCCAGTGAGGTAGCTGGAATAGTCACTGGCCAGAAACGCGATGGTGGCCGCTACTTCCCACGGCTCGGCGGCTCGCCCGAACGCCTCGTCGGCGGATAACCGGTCGAGCAGATCGGCCGACGTCGTCTTGTCCAGAAATTTGTGCCGCGCGATGCTCGGCGATACCGCGTTGATCCGGACGCCGTACTCGACGGCTTCTATTGCGCTGCAGCGGGTTAACGCCATCACCCCGGCTTTGGCGGCCGCGTAGTGCGACTGTGAGTGTTGTGCGCGCCAGCCCAGGACGCTGGCGTTGTTGACGATCACGCCGCCGTGCTGCGCGTCGCGGAAGTACCGCAGCGCCGCACGGGTGGCCCTGAACACCGACGTCAGCGTGACGTCCAGGACGCGGTCCCACTCCTCGTCGGTCATGTCGGCGACCGGCGTCTGGCCGCCCAGACCCGCGTTGTTCACCAGCACATCGATACGTCCCAGCCGGGCGGTGGCCGACGCGAAAAGGGCGTCCACTTGAGCCGTGGACGTGACGTCGCACAGCACGCTTTCGACCCGGCCCTGCCCCAAAGCGGACAGCTCGTCGGCGGTCTCCCCCAGCCTTCGTTCGTGGTGGTCGGAGATCACCACCTCGGCGCCCTCGGCCAGGGCCCGCCGCGCGGTCGCTGACCCGATGCCGCTACCTGCGGCGGCGGTCACGACTACCACCTTTCCGGCCAGAAGCCCGTGTCCGGCAATCTCTTTCGGCGCTTCGGCCAAACTCATGCTTCCTCCTGTGTCTTCGCGCAAGCGCTCATCCACGAACTTCCCGGGGCAAGCCGAGCACCCGCTCGGCGATGATGTTGCGCTGGATCTCATTGGATCCGCCGTAAATCGTGTCGGCTCGGGTGAACAGATACAGCCGCTGCCATTCGTCGAACTCGCCCTCGGGCATCGTCATGCCGGGCTTGCCGATCACATCCATCGCCAACTCACCCAAAGCGCGATGCCAGTTGGCCCACAATAACTTCGACACGTTGTCCTGGCCTGGCTGCTCGACGTCCATGGTGGCCAGGGCATAGCTGCGCATAGCCCGCAGCCCGGTCCACGCCCGGGTGAGTCGCTCCCGGATGAATGGGTCTTCGGCGGCGCCGTTGCGCTGTGCGAGCTCGGCCAGATTGGAAAGCTCACGGGCGTAGACGATCTGCTGCCCCAGCGTCGAGACGCCGCGTTCGAACGTTAGCGTTCCCATCGCGACCCGCCAGCCATCGCCCGGCTGGCCGACCACCAAGTCGGCGTCGGTGCGGGCGTCGTCGAAGAACACCTCGTTGAACTCCGCAGTGCCGGTGATCTGGACGATCGGCCGGACCTGCACGCCCGGCTGGTCTAGCGGCACCAGCAGATACGACAGCCCGGCGTGCCGCTTGGAGCCCTTCACGGTACGCGCAACGACGAAGCACCACTGCGACAGATGCGCCAGCGACGTCCAGACCTTCTGGCCGTTGATCACCCATTGGTCGCCATCGAGCTCCGCGGTAGTCGAGACGTTGGCCAGGTCGCTGCCGGCGCCGGGTTCGGAATATCCCTGGCACCACATCTCGGTGACATCGAGGATCCGCGGTAGGAAACGCTGCTGTTGCTCGTGGGTGCCGAACGCGATCAGCGTCGGACCGAGGAGTTCTTCGCCGAAGTGGTTGACC
>DATIOT010000611.1:0-2201 GCA_035472875.1 Mycobacterium sp. | reverse complement strand
AAAGTCTCTACGGTTTCAGGGGATTGCCACCGCGGGTAACTGGTCAGGCTGCCGAGCGGTGATCAGTGAGTTGCGGGCAGCCAGGGTTGGCCCTCAGCGAGCATGACGAGGGTGTCGAAGAAGTTCCGACCGTGTTTTGCTGCGGTGGATAGGTAGCTGCGGATCGCGCAGAACTGTTGGGCTCCGGTGAGGGTGCGCAGGCAGCCCGACACCTTCTGCCGGAGCTTGATCATGCGTATGTCCCGCTCCGAGCCGTTGTTGTCCGGTGGTATTCGCCAGTCGGTGGTGAACCGGAGGTAGTCGGTTTGGCGGTCGAGCAGCCTGCGGGCGAGCGCGTGGTGCTTTTTCATCATGTTGCTGGTCCGGGCAGCGGTGGTTGTGATGCCGATCTGTGCGGCCGAGCGGTAGAGCTGGACCTGTGTGGCCAGAGCATCGGGGTCGAGGGCGTCGGTTGCGGCGGCGATCGCCTCGGCGACCAGCTTTTGCATGGTGACCAGCGCGTCCGCGGCCTGGGTGGCCCAGCACCAGCCGACATCGGGCTCGGTGGCGTCGGTGACGGCCTGCAGCTCGCGCTGGGCGTGGGCGCAGCAGAGTTGATGGTCGACGTCGATGTAGGTGTCATACGGTGCCCAGGCGTCGTGCACCGCGACACCACGGAACCGGGCGAGGACGCCGGCATTGTCGATGCCCTTGCGCCCGCGTTTGGGGTGGCAGGTGATGAGGGTGTACTTGCCGGTGCGGGCGCAGTGCACCCAGTGCAGGCGGCCGGCCACGCGCAGGCCGGTCTCGTCGAACCCGGCCACCTCCGAGGCGGCGATGCGATCGGTGACCTGGTCGAGGAACTCGTCTAGTCCGTCGGCGGCCCGCTTGGTCATCGTCGCCACGGTGGCCTCGCAGACCGGGGTGCCGAACAACTCGGCCAGCGCAGCAGCCGTGCGCTTCTTCGACAGGAACTGCCCTACATACAGATAGAGGACGATCGCGGTGATCCGCGGCCCGTATTGCACCGGCGCCGTCACACCCCCCGGCGCAGTACCGCAGGTGGTAGCGCCGCACGCGCAGCGGCGTGCGATGAGCTGGTGTTCGGTCACCCGCACCGTCAGCGGCGGCAGGTCGAACACCTGCCGCCGCTCCATCCCCACTTCGGGTGCCTCCGCCAGGCTCGCGCCGCAGCCCGCACACGGGCCCGGTTCGTGACGCTTCCGCTCGTTGGGGTCCTCGACCAGCGCCAACGTCGACCCTGGATGCCCGGGCTGCCCACCCGGCTTGCGTCCGCTCTTGCGCCGCAGCGACTTCGGAACCGGCTTGGTGAACGGTGAGTCCGACGACGGCGGCTTCGACGAGTTCTGGCTGTTCTGCCCCAACAGCCGCTTCAGCTCAGCGACCTCAGTCGTCAACCGCTCAATCTGCTCAGCCTGCCGCACAGCCAGCGCCGCGAGCTCCTCATACGACGGACATCGATCGGCGGGCACCACCCCATGGTCAACATCCCCGCAGGCAAGATCAAGTAGACACGCCGCTGGCAACCTGACCAGTTACCCCGCGATTAAGAAGAGCATTTCGTTGAGTTGCCGGGGTGAGACGTCGGCATCAGTCGGTCCGGCCGAGCTTGGCCACCTCGACGAGGTTGTCCGAGTAGACTCCGGCGTTGCCCAGCGTGCTGTGCTGGTCCAAGGTGATCGAGTTCACTGAGCTCAGACCCGGGCTAAAGCTGGACCAGTGCCCGACGTTAGCCATCACCAGGCCGGGCATCAGCGCGTCGTCAATCTTGGCGGGACCCTGGAACGTGCCGCGGTCGTTGAACACCTGGACCTGGTCGCCGCTGGTGATGCCGCGCTCGGCTGCGTCGTCGGGATGCAGGAAGATGCGCTGCTCGCCTTGGACGCGTTGCTTGTCGTGTGCGTTGCCGTACTGGCTGTTCAGGAATGCGTGCGGCTTAGGCGACACGATGTTCAGCGGGTAGCGCCTGGCCAGCTCCGGGTTTGAGTGGGGTGACTCGAAGGGCGCCACGTAGTCCGGTAGCGGGTCGATGGGCTCGCCGGGCTGCATGGCGGCGTACATCGACCGCCATACCGGAACCACGAAGTTGCCACCCTCAGCGAGGCTGGATTTGAACTCGCACTTGCCCGACGGGGTCGGGAAGTTGCCCTGGGCGTGCGGGGCCCGGACGTCGGGGGTGCCGACGTTGAGCCGAAGGTAGC
>DATIOT010000610.1:0-7110 GCA_035472875.1 Mycobacterium sp. | reverse complement strand
CTGCTCTTCCAGCCGAATTTCCACATCCCGATCATCGGCCGATGGGATGCCCTGGGCTTTTTGCAGGACTTCTTCGCAACCGCCGTGTTCCTCGGTATCGCGACGTTCGCAGTCATCCGTATCTTGCGCAGCCCGCGTGAGATCGGCCGTATGTCAAGGTTTTACGGCTCGCACACCGGCGGCGCGTGGCTGATCCTGTTCATGATCTTCAACGTCATCTGGACGTATGTGCTGGTCCGTGGATCTGCGGTAAACAACGGCACGCTTCCCTACGGCAAGGCGGCGTTCCTGTCGCAGTTGTTTGGCGCGATTCTGCGTCCATTAGGTCACACCGGTAACGAAATCCTGGAAACGGTGGCCCTGGTGTTGCACATCGGCGTCATGCTGGCCTTCCTGATCATCGTGCTGCACTCCAAGCACCTACACATCTTTTTGGCGCCGATCAACGTCGTGTTCAAGCGGCTGCCCGACGGGCTGGGCCCGCTGCTGCCGATCGAGTCCGGCGGCAAGCCAATCGACTTCGAAAACCCACCCGACGACGCGGAATTCGGGCGCGGCAAAATCGAGGACTTCAGCTGGAAGGCCATGCTCGATTTCGCCACCTGCACCGAGTGCGGGCGCTGTCAATCGCAATGCCCGGCCTGGAATACCGGCAAGCCCCTTTCGCCCAAGCTGGTCATCATGGACCTGCGCGACCATTGGATGGCCAAGGCGCCCTACCTGCTCGGCGAGAAGAGCTCGGAGCCACTGGAGGGCCTCGACCTCGAAACGGTCAAAGAAGAGGGCCACCATGTGCCGGAGTCCGGCTTCGGCCGGGTGCCCGGGCACGGGCCCGAGCAGGTAAGCCGCCCACTAGTCGGTACCGCCGAACAGGGCGGTGTGATCGATCCCGACGTGTTGTGGTCATGCGTGACGTGCGGCGCGTGTGTCGAGCAGTGCCCGGTGGACATCGAGCACGTCGACCACATCGTCGATATGCGCCGCTACCAGGTGATGATGGAATCGGAGTTCCCCTCCGAGCTGTCCACGTTGTTCAAGAACCTGGAAACCAAGGGCAACCCGTGGGGGCAGAACGCCGGGGACCGGACCAACTGGATCGACGAGGTCGACTTCGACGTCCCGGTCTACGGCCAGGATGTCGAGAGCTTCGACGGTTTCGAATACCTGTTCTGGGTGGGTTGCGCGGGCGCCTACGACGACAAGGCCAAGAAGACCACCAAGGCCGTGGCCGAGCTGCTCGCCATCGCCGGGGTGAAGTACCTGGTGCTCGGTGCTGGGGAAACCTGCAACGGCGACTCTGCGCGCCGGTCGGGCAACGAGTTCTTGTTCCAGCAGCTGGCCCAGCAGGCCGTCGAAACCCTGGACGGACTGTTCGAGGGTGTGGAGACCGTCGACCGCAAGATCGTCGTCACCTGTCCGCACTGCTTCAACACCATCGGCAAGGAATACCGGCAACTGGGCAGCAACTACACCGTGCTGCACCACACCCAGCTGCTCAACCGGCTGGTGCGCGACAAGAGATTGGTTCCCGTTACCCCTGTCTCCCAAGACATCACCTACCACGACCCCTGCTACCTGGGCCGGCATAACAAGGTGTACGAGGCGCCGCGTGAGCTGATCGGGGCCGCCGGGGCGAACCTCACCGAAATGCCGCGCCACGCCGAGCGCAGCTTCTGTTGCGGCGCGGGCGGTGCCCGAATGTGGATGGAAGAGCACATCGGCAAGCGCATCAACCACGAACGCGTCGACGAGGCCCTCGCCACCGGTGCCGCCACGGTCGCCACCGCCTGCCCGTTCTGCCGGGTGATGGTCACCGACGGTGTCAACGACCGGCAGGAAGAGGCCGGTCGCAGCGGCGTCGAGGTGCTTGATGTGGCCCAGGTGCTACTGGGGTCGCTCGACTACGACAAGGCGAAGCTGCCGGCCAAGGGCACGGCCGCAGAAGAGGCGGCTAAGGCTGCCCCCAAGGCTGCTGCTCCTGCCCCCACCGCACCCGCGAAGGCGCCGGCCGAAGCACCGCAGGAGGCACCCGGGAAAACCGCCGAGCCGCCCGCGGCTGCGGCACCCGTGAAGGGTCTGGGCATCGCCGGCGGCACTAAGCGACCGGGCGCCAAGAAGGCAGCGGCCCCAGCGTCTGACGCATCGGCAGCCGCCGCGCCCGCCGCGCCGGCTAAAGGCCTGGGCCTGGCCGCTGGCGCCAAGAAACCCGGCGCCAAGAAAGCGGCAGCCCCGGCGGCCGAGCAAACCACCGAGGCAGCGGAAGCAAAGGCTCCGGCCGCACCCGCTGCGTCCGTGAAAGGGCTGGGTATAGCCACGGGCGCCAAACGACCCGGCGCCAAGAAATCAGCGGCCAAAGCCCCGGCGGCCGAAGCCAAAACGGAGACTTCCACCCAACCTGCACCCGCCGAGGCCGAGCAAAAGGCCGAGGCGGAGCCGAAACCGGAGCCGTCAGAGCAATCCGACGGCGACGCGGGACCTCCGGCATCACCCGTTAAAGGGCTGGGAATTGCTCGCGGCGCCCGTCCACCAGGCAAACGCTGACACGGTTTAGCAACAATCAGCAAATTTCAGTGGACAGCGATGGCACCATGGGTGACGTGACTACCCACCAGTTGCCCGTGCACACTCACCGGCAGCGTACCTTCGCGCAGTCGTCCAAACTGCAGGACGTTCTGTACGAAATCCGTGGCCCGGTGCACCAACATGCCGCGCGGCTGGAGGCCGAAGGGCACCGCATCCTAAAGCTGAATATCGGCAACCCGGCGCCGTTTGGCTTCGAGGCACCCGACGTGATCATGCGCGACATGATCCAGGCGCTGCCGTACGCGCAGGGCTACTCCGACTCGAAGGGCATCCTGCCGGCTCGGCGTGCGGTGGTCACCCGCTACGAGTTGGTCGACGGGTTCCCACGTTTCGACGTTGACGACGTCTACCTGGGCAATGGAGCCTCCGAGCTCATCACCATGACGCTGCAAGCCCTGCTGGACAACGGCGATCAGGTACTGATCCCCTCCCCGGACTACCCGCTGTGGACGGCGTCGACCTCCCTGGCAGGTGGTACACCCGTGCACTACCTGTGCGACGAGACGCAGAGCTGGCAGCCGGACATCGCCGACCTGGAATCCAAGATCACCGAACGCACCAAGGCGCTGGTCGTAATCAACCCGAACAACCCAACCGGCGCCGTCTACAGCCGCGAAATCCTCACGCAGATGGTCGACCTGGCGCGCAAGCACCAGCTGCTGCTGCTTGCCGACGAAATCTACGACAAGATCCTCTACGACGACGCCCAGCACATCAGCGTGGCCACCCTCGCTCCCGACGTGCTGTGCCTGACGTTCAACGGCCTGTCGAAGGCCTACCGGGTGGCCGGCTACCGGGCCGGCTGGCTGGCGATCACCGGCCCCAAGGACCACGCCGAAAGCTTCATCGAGGGAATCAGCCTGCTGGCCAACATGCGGCTGTGCCCCAACGTTCCGGCCCAGCACGCGATCCAGGTCGCCCTCGGCGGCTACCAAAGCATCGAAGACCTGGTGCTTCCCGGCGGTCGGCTACTTGAGCAACGCGACATCGCCTGGGAGAAACTCAATGAGATCCCCGGGGTGTCCTGCGTCAAACCAGAGGGCGCGCTGTATGCGTTTCCCCGGCTTGACCCCGAGGTCTACGACATCGCCGACGATGAGCAGCTAGTGCTTGACCTGCTGCTGTCCGAAAAGATTCTGGTTACCCAGGGCACCGGGTTCAACTGGCCGGCACCGGATCACCTGCGCATCGTGACGCTGCCATGGGCCCGGGATCTTGCGGCCGCGATCGACCGGCTCGGCAACTTCCTGGCAAGTTATCGTCAGTAAGCCCCTTGCGCCGGTTTCGTGATCTACTCCGCGCCTGCGAAGAACAATGGCACCCATGGACGGCGAAATCCTTGACCCGGCGGACCGGCGGATGTGGGAAGCCCTACACGCCCTGTAAGAGCAGGCCCGCGATGCGGTCTTCACACGGCTCGGTGAGGACATTGACCTCTTCGCGGGAGCGGCCCAAGTCGCTCGCGTCGCCGGGGTGTCGAGCGGACACCACGCACGCGCCGTTTTTCAGGTATGTCCTGGCGCACGAGTACGCCATCGCGGAATTGGGACGCCGCGCGTTGAACCGCGACGACGACGCGCTGGCCCCGGTGGAGATGCTGCTCGGCAACGTGCCTACTGAGAGCCACCGCCGTCAGGTTGTGAGTTCGATAACCAGTGGGTGTCCGGTGTCGAACCAATACCGGTGCAGCTCTTTGATTTTGGCCCGTGTGGGCAGTCCGCGCAGATGCAGGCCGGCCTCGGCATAGTCGGTTGGGTAGACGCTCTCACATAGCACGGAACGCGCCACCTCGCGTTCGGCCGGATCGGTGATTTCACGGGCGAGTCCAGCAAAGGATCCACCCTTGATCCGCAACCGCACGCGCGGGTCAGCCCGTAAGTTCCAGACCCAACTACTGACCGCGCGGGGGCGGGTCACCGCAACGTGCGGAGGTACCAGTTGGACCAGGTAGGCGCGGTCGCCACGGCGGATGACGCGGATACACTTGCGGCGCCGCTTGCCGGTCTTTCGGCCTGTCGTCGTGATCACCCCATACCCGGGGGGCGGCGAGAGCAGCACCACCGGAAGCATCAACGCGCTGAGAATTGCCCCACTGCGCGCGCTACCCAGCAGGCGCTTGTGTTTCGCCAGCTCGGCGGCAGCATCGGGCACGCCATACCGTGCCGCATTGTTGCCGTGGTGCGGCGATGCCGCCTCACCGTTCCCACCTGCAGTCATGGTTCTTCATGATTCGCGCCGGCAACGGTCAGATGCAACTTCGCACAATCCCCATCCCGAGACACTGGGCACGCCCCCTACCCGCCGCCTCCGCCTACGCTGTCCGGGTGGCACACGGACATTCCCACTCACATGCCGCGTCGTCCGCCCCCGCACCGCTTGGCTCGGTGGCCGCGCGGCTGGTGGTCGGCGCGCTGGTGGCCATCGGCATCGCGGTCATCGTCGGGGCCGCGTGGCTGTGGCCCAGCCGGCAGCACGTCGACATCCCGATGCCGTTCCAGAACGCCTCCGGCGGCGCGGTGAGCACACAGCGCGGGCACGTGCTGTCCAGCGGACTAAGCGACTGCGGCAGCCCCTCGGCCGGCCAGGTGCTCACCACCGCACCCCAGCCGGGAGCCCCGGGCTCAGGACGGTGCGTACTGACGTTGGTCGCGATCGATTCCGGATTGAATGCCGGCGCCAACACCCTGCTGGAGTCCTCCCCCGGCCCGGGCCAGCCCCAATTCGCGCCGGGTGATCACATCCGGCTCGTCCGGCAGGTCGACGAACAAGGCATGACCAGCTACGCGTTCTATGACTTCGAACGTGGCTGGCCGCTGGTTTGGCTCGCAATCGCATTCGCGGTGGTGATCGCAGCTGTGGCGCGCTGGCGCGGGTTGCTGGCGCTGGTCGGCATTGTTGTCGCGTTCTTGGTACTGGTGGTGTTTTTGCTGCCGGCGATGCGTGACGGTGCACCCGCGGTTCCGGTGGCGCTGGTGGCATCTGCGGCGATCCTCTACGTGGTCATCTACCTCGCGCATGGGGTCAACCTGCGGACCAGTGCCGCCCTACTGGGCACCTTGTCATCGTTGCTGCTCGCAGCGGGATTATCGTGGGCGGCGATCGAACTGGCTCATTTGACCGGACTGTCAGACGAGCAGAACTCCACGGTCAGCGCATATTTGGGCAACGTGTCGATCAGCGGCTTATTGCTGGCCGGCTTCATCATCGGATCGCTGGGTGTGCTCAACGATGTGACCGTGACACAGGCGTCGACGGTATTCGAGCTCGCCCATCTCGGCGGCGACACCTCCAGGCGCGCCATTTTCCTGGGCGCGCTTCGGGTGGGCCGCGATCACATCGCCAGCACCGTATACACAGTTGTGCTCGCCTACGCCGGCAGTTCGCTGCCGCTGCTGTTGCTGTTCAGCGTCGCCAACCGCTCGCTGGGTGACGTGCTGATGAGCGAGAGCGTGGCCATCGAGCTTGCGCGCTCGGCGGTGGGCGGCATCGCGCTGGCACTGTCGGTGCCGTTGACGACGGCAATCGCCGCGGTGCTGGCCAAACCGGGCGGCGTCAGTTCCGCTCTAACAGCTCCAGCAAATAGCCTCCATACCCGGACTTGACCAGGCTGTGCGCCCGGGCCGCTAGCTGCTCGTCGTCGATCCACCCCTGGTGCCACGCCACTTCCTCGGGAACGCTGACCTTCAGACCCTGCCGTCGCTCCAGCGTGCGGATATAGTCGCTGGCGTCCAGCAGCGAGTCGAACGTGCCGGTGTCCAACCACGCCGTACCGCGGGCCATCACCTCGACCGCGAGCCGCCCCCGGTTGAGATAGATCTGGTTGACTTCGGTGATCTCGTACTCGCCGCGCGCCGATTTCTTTAAACCCTTGGCGATCTCGATCACATCGTTGTCGTAGAAATACAACCCCGGTATCGCGTATTGAGACTTCGGTGTGGCGGGTTTCTCCTCCAGCGAAAGCGCCATGCCGTCGGGCCCGAATTCAACAACACCGTAGTCCGATGGGTTGGCCACCCAATACGCGAAAATGGCTCCGCCGCTAATGGTTTGAAAGCGACTCAGGCTGGTACCCAGCCCTGGACCGTAGAAAATGTTGTCCCCCAAGACCAAAGCCACCGAATCGGTGCCGATGTGCTGTTCGCCGACGACGAAGGCTTGCGCCAGACCGTCGGGTTGATCCTGCGTCGCGTAGCTGATGTCGATGCCGAATTGCGAGCCGTCGCCGAGGAGGCGCTCAAAGCCGTCCGCGTCGTGAGGGGCGGTGATTACCAGAATGTCGCGGATACCGGCCATCATCAGCGTGGACAGCGGATAGTAGATCATCGGTTTGTCGTACACGGGCAGCAGCTGCTTGCTGACGCCCAGCGTGATCGGGTACAGGCGAGTGCCCGAACCGCCGGCCAAGATGATCCCGCGCATGAATGGCTCCCTACTCGACGGCATCGGCTTCGGTGAGTTCGGTGGCCGTCAGCGCCGATGCCAAGTCGTCGTGGCGGAACACCGAAGTGACATGATCGTGGACCACCC
>DATIOT010000609.1:0-1615 GCA_035472875.1 Mycobacterium sp. | reverse complement strand
GGCCGCGATCACCACAGCCGGCCCCCGTCGCCGCGTGGCGCCAGGTCGCACACCCGCGGGGGCGTTCGGGTTCGGGGCACCGTGTCCGCTACAGATTGTGCGGCATTCTCTTGAGCTTCGCTCGCGCAGCCTGGTTGGGCGTCGCAGCCGCCGCCGTTTGGGCGGTGTTGGATGACACGGCCGCCGCCGCCGACGGCATCGCATTGCCGCCCGCGGCGTTGTGCTGCTGCAGCGCGCCCCTGATGTGGTCGAAAGGCACCGTCGGCGCGAATGTCGGCAGGTTGTGGGCGCGCGCCTGGGTCGCCGCTTCGTAGCCGGATGCGAGCCTGATCAGAGTCGGCTCGCTGAACGCCGTCCCGAAGAAGCTGATGCCGAGGGGCACGCCGAACACTTCGCCCGCAGGCACCTGCACGATCGGATATCCCGGCCCCGCTGCGAGGCCCGAGGTTCCGAAAATGAAGTGGTCGCCGAACACCAGGTCGGTGGACCACGCCGGATTGTCGGTCGCCGATACGACCGCGTCCAAGTGAAACATGCTCAGAGCCTGGTCCATGCTGACGCCGGCGGCCTGGTCGAGGTCGAGCGCGATGTTATAAGAGGACATCCCGGCGGCGTTGCTGCCGAAAAGGCCGGGATCCTGCGCCGCGTTCGGATCGCCGGTATTCAGCGAGTTCGCCAGGTCGAAGATGTCCTGATTGAAGAACGGCATCTCGACATCAGCGTGGGCATTGTTGAAGTCGATGGCTGTCTGCAGCGTCCCGCCGGCAACGGGCACGCCGGCGCGGGTGGCGAAGTACGCGCGCACATCGTTCTTGAAGTCATAGAGCAATATCCCAAACTCCCCAAACGCGGGCGTGAAGCTGAATCCCTCCGCGTCCAGATCGATGACGGTCGCACCGGCATCGCCGAGCGCCTTGAACGCGGCTTCGATCGCCGCGGTCACCGCGGCCGGCGTCGTAACATTGGTGAACCCGTTCAGCCCCGCGCGGGTGATGCCGATCCGCGCTCCTTTCAGCCCATTCGGGTCGAGGAACTTGGTGTAATCGGTGGGGATGTTGGTCGGCCGAGCAAAGCGTCCGCGCCAGCCCAACGGTACGCTGCCGGTTGCCGGGTCGCGACCGTCATAAGTGCGGCTCTGGATCACGCTCAGCGCCACGGCCGCATCGGCCACCGTGCGCGTGTGTGGACCCACCGTGTCCTGCGTATGCGAAATGGGCACGACGCCTGCCCGGCTGGTGAGTCCAACCGTGGGTTTGAGGGCAACCACGCCGCTCGCATTGCCCGGACAGACAATGCTGCCATCCGTTTCCGAGCCGAACGACACGGTGGCGAAGTTCGCCGAAGCCGCCGCACCCGAGCCGGAACTGGAGCCACAGGGATTGCGGTCGATACCGTAGGGGTTATGTGCCTGGCCGCCACGACCCGACCAGCCACTGATCGATCCGAATGAGCGGAAGTTCGCCCACTCTGACAGGGTCGTCTTCCCGAGGATCACCGCACCGCCGGCACGCAGGTTGGCCGCGACCGTCGAATCCTGCGAAGCGGGCATTCCCACCAGCGCGAACGACCCGGCGCTGGTCTGCATTTTGTCACCGGTGTCGATGTTGTCCTTCAG
>DATIOT010000608.1:0-5496 GCA_035472875.1 Mycobacterium sp. | reverse complement strand
ACCCTGGCGTCCGACCCCTACACCCCGTCGGCGCTCAGCGGTCGCTATTGGGCCGAGCAAGCGGTCACCGCCGAGCGCGGGCTGCTCGACTTCCTCACCATCGACGACACTTTGATGCCGCAACCCGGACGTCGCGAGCGGATCGATCCACGGCGGTTGGCCGGTCGCGGCGACGCCGTACTGGTTGCGGCTCGCGTCGCGCCGGCGACGCAACATATCGGGCTGATTCCGGTGGCCACGGTCACCCACACAGAGCCCTTCCACATCTCCAAATCCATTGCCACCCTTGACTATGTGTCGCACGGCCGGGCGGGCTGGCAGGCGCGGGTCAGCGTGACCGCGCATGAGGCTGCGCTATTCGGCCGCCGAAACGGATCCCAGGATCCGTTGTTCGACGAGGCTGTGGAGTACGTCGACGTGGTACGTCGACTGTGGGACAGCTGGGAGGACGACGCGATCATCCGGGACGTGGCCACCGGACGCTACGTCGACAGGGACAAACTGCACTACATCGACTTCACCGGAAAGTACTTCTCAATCAAGGGGCCGTCGATCACGCCGCGTCCGCCGCAGGGCCAGCCAGTGGTGGCCGCGCTGGCGCACGCCGGTCCCGTCTATGAATTCGCCGCCGCCGGCGCCGACGTCGTCTTCATCACGCCCACCGACGGCGCGTCGGTACGCAGCATCCTCGACGAGGTGCATGCAGCGGGCGGCACCGAGCTGAAGGTGTTTGCCGACGTGGTGGTGTCATTCGACGGCGACGGCGACTTCAGGTCCGATGCGCTCGTCTTCGCCGGCAGCGCAACGGACTTGGTGGACCTGCTGTTGGATTGGCAGCGGCTTGGCATCGACGGTGCGCGGTTGCGGCCGGCGGTCAACGCCACCGATCTCCCAGTGATCGTCGACGAAGTGGTGCCGCTTTTGCAGCGAGCCGGACGGTTCCGTACCGGCTACCAGAATGGCGAACCGCTGCGCGCACGGCTCGGCTTGCCCGTGGCACCCAACCGCTACTCGGCGGTCGCCCGATGAGCACCGTCCCGATCTCGATCTTGGACCTGGCGCCTATCAGCGCCGGCAGCGATGTCGCCACTGCATTGCGCAACACCATCGAGCTGGCCCAGTGTGCCGAACAGTGGGGTTATCGCCGGTTCTGGATCGCCGAGCATCACTTCGTCGCCGTCGCCAGTGCGTCACCGGCCGTGCTGATTGGCCAAATCGCGGCTGCTACCAACAGGATTCGCGTGGGATCTGGCGCCGTGCAGCTGAGTCATACCACAGCCGCCGCGGTGGTCGAGAGCTTCGGCATGCTTGACGCGTTTTATCCAGGCCGTATCGATCTCGGCCTGGGCAGGTCGGCGCAGCGACGGATCACGAAGTCCAAAACGCCAAAGCCCCGAAAGCCCGAACCGCCGCGCGAATGGCGTGAAGTCGACGGTGTGGTGATCCCGCCGCCGTTCGATCTGCGCGGGTTGTTGGGCAGCAACCGGGTAAAGGCGACCATGTCGATCCTGCAGCAGCCGGAGGACGTTGCGCCCGAGTTCGCAGAGCAGCTCGGAGAAATCGTCGCCATGCTGAGGGGCAACTATGAGGTCGACGGCATCGACCTGCATGCGGTGCCTGGTGAAGGCGCCGCACTGACGCCGTGGATCTTCGGCAGCAGCAAGGGACGTAGCGCCCAGGTGGCCGGAGCGCTGGGACTGCCGTTCGTGGCCAGCTATCACATCACTCCAGCCACCGCGTTGGACGCTATCGACGCCTATCGAGATGCATTCGTCCCATCGGCGACGCTGCCGCGGCCCTGTGTCGTGGTGTCAGCCGACATCGTGGTCGCTGACGACACCGCCACCGCCAAACACCTGGCTTCCAGCTATGGCCAATGGGTATATTCCATCCGGGCCGGCGGCGGTGCGATGCCCTATCCTGATCCCGACAATTGCGCTCCGCTGACCGATGAGCAGCTGGCGGTGGTAAAGGACCGGGTGGCAACGCAATTCGTCGGCAACCCGGATGAAGTCGCCGAGCGGCTGGAGACGTTGCAGCGCGCCACCAGCGCCGACGAACTCGTCATTACCTCGGTGACGTTCCGGCACCAGGACCGGCTGCGCTCACACGAGCTGATCGCCAAACGGTGGGGGCTGACCGAATGAATACCGTGAATATTCGGGAGGGCAAGCACCGCAAGCCAATTCACCTGGCTGCTCACTTCCCGGGCGTCAACAACACCACCGTGTGGACCGATCCCAGCGCGGGCAGTCAGATCGAATTCGACTCGTTCGTGCACCTCGCCCGCAGCGCCGAACGCGCAATGTTCGACTTCTTCTTTCTTGCCGAAGGGCTGCGGCTGCGGGAGCATCGCGGCCGGATCTACGACCTCGACGTGGTGGGCCGCCCGGACACCTTCACCGTGTTGGCGGCGCTGGCGGGCGTGACCGACCGGATCGGGCTGACCGGGACCATCAATACCACCTTCAACGAACCATTCGAAGTGGCAAGGCAATTCGCGACGCTTGACCATCTGTCCGGCGGCCGCGCCGGCTGGAACATGGTTACCTCGTCGGACGCTTTCACCGGTGCCAACTTCCGGCGCGGCGGCTTTCTGGACCATGGCGACCGGTACCTGAGGGCCGAAGAGTTCCTCAGCGTCGCCCGTCAATTCTGGGATAGCTGGGAGGCCGACGCCGTGCTGGCCGACCTGGAAGCCGGGGTCTACCTGAATCCAGACTGGATCCGTAGCATCGGACACTCGGGTCCGCAGTTCCAGGTGCGCGGGGTCGCGACGCTGCCCGCCGGGCCGCAGGGCCATCCGATACTGCTGCAGGCCGGCGACTCCGCCGACGGCCGCGCATTCGGCGCCCGGCACGCCGACGCGTTGTTCACCCTGCATTCGTCGCTCGAGGACGGACAGCGCTACTATGCCGACGTCAAGGGCCGTGCGCAGGCCTACGGTCGAGACCCGAACCAGCTCAAGGTTTTTCCGGCGGCGACGTTCGTCATCGGTGACACCGACGACGAGGCCGAGGACAAGGCGCGACACATCCGCCATCAGCAGGTAAGCGGTGCGACAGCGATCGCGATGCTCGAACAGGTGTGGGGCCGCGATCTGTCGGGCTACGACCCGGACGGCCCGCTACCCGATGTCGACCCGTCCGGCGACAGCGGCATCACCCAGGGGCGGGTACGGCACGCCGATCCGGTCGCGGTGGTTCGCCGTTATCGGGAACGCGCAGAGGCGGAGAACCTTTCGATCCGTGAGCTCGTTATCGCCGTCACCAGCCGGCAGCAGTTCGTCGGCACTGCCGCGCGAATCGCCGACGAGATAGACGAATACATCCAGGCCGACGCCTGCGATGGTTTCATCTTGGTACCGCACCTGACACCGCATGGTTTGGACGAGTTCGTCGACCGGGTGGTGCCGCTCTTGCAGGAGCGCGGCGCGTTCCGCACCGAGTACACCGGCACGACACTGCGGGAGCATCTGGAGCTCACGGGTTAGTGAGTTCGGGGCGCGTCGCATCGCGACTCGACAAGGGCAGCGAGTTTATCCAACGCCATCTTGGTGCCGATTTCGTTATCCTCAGGGGAAACTCCCGGCGGTATCCAGTCATGGACCATGACGAGATCGGTACCGCCATGGGCGTCGACGAGCGTTGTCGTCATCCGCATCATGCCAACGAAAGCGGGATCGGACGTTTCGAACTCGAACTCCTCGACCACCCGCTGGTTTGACACCAGCTCGATGAACAGACCGTGGTAAGTGTCGGTATGGGTTTCCGTCTTGCCCCGGCCGCCTGGCGATTCATATGTCAGGGAAACCCGAAATCGGCCCCCGACGCGGGCATCGAAATCGTGGACGACCGCGCTCATGCCGTCCGGGACGCGCCACGCCGCGACCGCCTCGGCGTCGATCAGCGCCCGATACACTGACTCCGGCGATGCACGGATGTGCCGGACAACGCGGGTTTGCGTCACCTGCTCACCGAGCCAGCGTGAGGGCCTGATCGGTCGCTTCGCGGATCGGGCCGCGCCACACGTCGCCGTGGCCGGGCAGTAGGACCTCGGTGTCGAGCAGGGCCAGCGCGTTCAGGCTGCGCAGGCAATTCTGCTGGCTGTGGCTGAACACCGCCGGCAGCAGCTGCGGTCCGCTGTGACGCAGCAACGGGTGCCCGGTGATCAGCGCGTCGCCGCTGGCCAGCACGCCGTCGACGACATACGAGCAATGCCCGCTGGTGTGCCCGGGGGTGGAAATAGCCATCGGACGACCTGGCAGCCCGGCGGCCGTGTCGGCGGTCAGCGGCTGGGTGGTCGGGATGCCCTCTCGGATCAGGCCGCCGCTGCGAACCACATGGACGCCCCACACCGCCCACCGCGGCCGCCAGATGCGCAGCGCGACATCGAGAATCGATACCTGTTCCAGGTACTCCCGCTTGGCGTGACCCACTTCGTCGGCGTGGCAGTACACCGGAGTGCCGTGCTCGCTGACGAACCAGATCGCGGAGCCCAGATGGTCGATGTGCGCGTGCGTCAGCAGGATGGCCCGCACATCGCCGGCGTCGTAGCCCAGCTTCCGCAGCGAGGCCAGCACGTCCTCACGGTCGCCGGGATAGCCGGCGTCGATCAGCATGACGCCGGTGTCGTCGGTGACCAGCGTCCAGTTAACGGCCTGACCCTGGGCAAGGTGCACGGTGTCGGTGACTTGAACAAGTGTCGGCGCCGGTGCCATGCCCGCGAGTCTAGGAGTAGAAATAACTGGTGGCTGAACTGAAACTTGGATACAAAGCATCTGCTGAACAATTCGCACCGCGCGAGCTCGTCGAACTGGCTGTCGCCGCCGAAGCGCACGGTATGGACAGCGCCACCGTCAGTGACCATTTCCAGCCGTGGCGTCACAAGGGCGGACATGCCCCGTTCTCGCTGGCCTGGATGACCGCCGTCGGCGAACGTACTAACCGGATCGTGCTGGGCACCTCAGTGCTCACCCCGACCTTTAGGTACAACCCCGCCGTCATCGCACAGGCCTTTGCCACGATGGCCTGCCTGTACCCGAACCGCGTCTTCCTCGGCGTAGGCACCGGTGAGGCGCTCAACGAGATCGCCACTGGGTATGAGGGCGCCTGGCCGGAGTTCAAGGAGCGGTTCGCCCGGCTACGCGAATCGGTGCGGCTGATGCGGGAGCTGTGGCGCGGCGACCGCGTCGACTTCGACGGCGAGTACTACCAGCTCAAGGGCGCCTCGATCTACGACGTGCCCGAGGGCGGGATCCCGATCTACATCGCCGCGGGCGGACCGCAGGTGGCCAAGTACGCGGGGCGCGCGGGTGACGGGTTCATCTGCACGTCAGGTAAGGGCGAGGAGCTGTACAAGGACAAGCTGATTCCCGCGGTGAACGAGGGCGCCGCAGCCGCCAACCGGGATGTGGATGCGATCGACAAGATGATCGAGATCAAGATCTCCTACGATCCGGATCCGGAGTTGGCACTGGAGAACACCCGGTTTTGG
>DATIOT010000607.1:0-4230 GCA_035472875.1 Mycobacterium sp. | reverse complement strand
GACGATGCTAATCGTGCGACCATGAAAGTTGTTGTCGGCCACGATGATGTTCGCGTGCCCCTGGGGGACGCCCTTAACGTCAGCGCCCCACTTGCGGGCGACTTTGAGACCGCTCTCTACGGCCTCAGCGCCCGAGTTCATCGGCAGCACCATGTCTTTGCCGCACAACTGGGCAAGCGCAGCACAGAAGGGTCCGAGATTGTCGGAATGGAAGGCACGGCTCACCAGCGTGACGGTGTCAAGTTGGGCGTGGGCCGTCGCGGTGATCTCGGGGTTGCGATGACCGAAGTTGACCGCCGAATAGGCGGCCAGGAAATCCAGGTAGCGCCGGCCGTCGACATCGGTGATCCACGCACCCTCGGCGCTTGCCGCCACCACGGGTAGCGGCGAATAGTTGTGCGCTGCATACCTTTCTACTAATGCGATCGCAGTCTGGGTTCCGTTCGCGGCGACCCCTTGCAATGGGGCGTCGAGAATCGTCATGGAAATACCTCCAATGTGCAGCACTTGACCGAACCGCCACCCTTTAGCAGCTCGGCAAGCTCGACACCGACCGGCGCGAAGCCGGCTTCACTCAGCTGTGTAGCGAAACCCGTTGCGGCAGAGGGAAGCACAACATGCAAGCCGTCGGAGACGGCGTTCAGCCCGAGCACGAATGCGTCGGCACTCCCGACCACGATGACGTCCGGAAAAAGCGCGTGCAGCTCGTCCTGCGCTGCCGCGCTGAACGCCGGAGGGTAGAACGCGATCGTGTGATCGTCGAGAACAGCCAGCGCGGTGTCGAGGTGATAGAACCGGGGGTCGACCAGCTCTAGGGACACGACCGGCACACCCAACGCAGCCGAGATCTCGTCATGGGCGCGCAGGTCGGTGCGAAAGCCGTAGCCCGCCAATACCATTTCGCCGACCATTAGCAGGTCGCCCTGTCCCTCGTTGACGTGACGGGTGGTCACAGGCCGATAGCCCACCGACGACATCCAGTTGGCGTAGGCCCGCGACTCGCCGGCCCGCTCGGCGAATCGGAATCTGGCGACGATAGCGATGTTGTGCGCGATGAACCCGCCATTGGCGGCGTAGACCATGTCCGGCAGTCCAGACACGGGCTCGATCAAGTCAACATGGTGGCCCAGCCGTAGGTAGGTCTGGTACAGGCCCTCCCACTGCGTTCGCGCGACGTGGACATCGACCGGCGTGGTGACGTCCATCCAGGGGTTGATCGCGTACTCGACGGCGAAGAAGGCCGGCGGCGTCATTGCGTAGCGGCGAGTGCGGGCCGTGCGGCTGGGCTTGGTTCCCTCGGCGTCTTGCCATGCCGCGGGTGCCGGTGCGGCGACAGGCGCCGGCTCGACGACATAGTAGTTCGTCATAAATTAACGATATTTGGACGCTATAAGACAAGCAAACGACGATTCTTGCGTGTCTATGGATGATTTGTTGCACTAGAATCCCTACTGTAGCGATTTGTTGTGCGCGAGCGGGAGGGTTGCCATGGAACGTCTGGACGAGACCGACGGGCGCATCCTCGCCGAACTCACCGAGCATGCGCGGGCTACCTTCGCCGAGATCGGGCAGAAGGTGAATTTGTCGGCACCGGCGGTGAAGCGCCGCGTCGACCGGATGCTCGACAACGGCGTGATCAAAGGTTTCACAACTGTCATCGACCGCAATGCGCTCGGCTGGAACACCGAGGCCTTTGTGCAGGTGTTCTGCCACGGCACGATTGCGCCCGATCAGCTGCGGGCGGCTTGGGTGGACATGCCCGAAGTGGTCAGCGCGGCCACGGTGACCGGCACGTCCGACGCGATCCTGCACGTTCTGGCCCGCGACATGCGGCATCTGGAGGCCGCCCTCGAGCGCATCCGGTTAAGCGCCGACATCGAACGCAGCGAAAGCATCGTCGTGCTGTCGAACCTCATCGACCGGATGCGGACCTGAGCGTGTCGATGGCGTCAACTGCGGGCGAACCAGCGCGCCAGCCCCGACGGCGCCGAGCTGCGTGGACAGCGAGATGCATAGGGCCACGGCCGATTTCGTTCGGGGACGGAACTGGCCCGGGACTGTTTTAGCTGCATCCGCAGGTGCTGGCGCAGGTCATCCAGATCCGGGTCCGTCCAACGGTTGCGGACTTCGATCGGGTCCCCGGTCAAGTCGTACAGCTCCCACTGGTCATCAAGCGGAGACGTCCGGTAGGCCTCTCCCCCAAGCCCGTTGGCCGCCAGGTGACGCACTCCGGGTTCGGTCCAGGTGCTCGGATCGTCGAAGGTACGGACCAGCTTCCACAGGTGGCCGGCGCCTCCGGCAGCCGTCGCATCGTCCACGCAGATTTCGTGCACCCGAGCCGCGATCGTGCGGACGCGGTGAATGTCGGCCACCTGCTCAAGCTACGCGAAAGGTGACCGGGCGCACGGTCTATTCACGCCTAGAGGGTCGCGTGCAATATCGTCTCGAGCGCTACCGCGGCGCCACCTCCCGCTACGGTGATCGCGAGTGTCACCCAGTCGGCCAGCCCCGGCCGAGGCGGATTGGCAGAGAGCTGACCGGTGCCGCCACGAGCGGTGATTGCGTCGCCCATCTCGTCTGCGCGCCGCAGAGTGACAGTGATGGCAGCGGCCAGCAGGTCGATCAGCTCCAGAGCTTTCCGCCGACGACGAGCCTTGCGGCTCTTGGGTATTTGTTTAGGCCGTAGCCGACGGGCGGCGTAGAGCACCTGAAATTCGTCGATCAACATCGGGAAGGCACGCAGCGCGAGCGCCAACGCTACCGCCCATTCGTCGACCGGGATCCGCAATAATCGGAACGGTCGGCCCAAAGTCGCCAACGCGGGGCCTATTTCGGCGACATTGGTGGTCCAGGACACCATGGCCCCCAGCCCGAGCAGCACGATCGACAGTGCGGTGATCCGCAGGAAGTTCAATCCTCCGCCGAGTCCGATCTCGAGCCCGCCTATCGAGATCTTTGGGCTACCGCCGGACAGCGCGGCCGTTATACCGCCCAATGCGACAACGATCCACAGCCACCGTGGTATCGACGGCAGCGCTCCGCGCGGAATGTGTGCGATCCTGGCCGCAGCAAACACCAGGGCCGCCACCATCCCGATCGTCACCCACCCCGGGTAGAACGTCAGCAACACCGAAATACCGAAAACAACCAGCAGTTTGGTGCCTGCCCACAAATCGTGGATGGTCGATTGTCCGGGTACCGGAACCAGCAGGATAACCGGGCGAGTGGGGCGACGGGTCGAGCCGTGTGCGGGGGCCGAGGTTGTAGTCACGCTATCCCCCCTGCCGCGGCCGACATCGCTTCCACGGTGCCATTGCGCAGATGCAGGGTGCGCGTGCACAGTTCCTCCAGCCCGGCGAAGTCATGTGAAATGACCACCACCGTCAAACCCCGGTCATGGCGCAGGTCTTCCAGCAGCCGCAGCAGGCCGCGCTGGCTGGCGGCGTCCAGCCCTGCCAGCGGCTCGTCGAGGATCAAGGCACGCGGCGAACGGGCCAAAAGTCCGGCCAGCACCACGCGGCGCATCTGACCACCGCTGAGCTGGTCGATCCGCCGCTTTGCCAGCGTGGGATCCAGCCCGACGACGCCCAACGCCGCAGCAACGCGATCCTGGTCGCGATGCGAAAACCCAGCCGCGGAGGCAACTTCCAAGTCGACGCGGCTGCGCATCAACTGCAGCCTTGCCGCCTGGAACGACAACGCGACCGCACCGACCTGCTCATGGGTGGGCCGGCCATCTATGAGGCAGGCACCGCCCGTCGGAATCGTCAGCCCGGCCATGATCCACGCCAGCGTCGACTTACCCGAGCCGTTGCCGCCGTGGATCAGCACCCCATCTCCCTGCTCCACCACGAAGTTGATATCGCGCAGTGCGGTCTTGGCCCACGGGGTGCCGCTACCGTATTCGTGGCCAACGTCCACAAGTTCGATCACCGGCGCTTGCTGCCGGTGATCTACCGCGACGGTCGGTACCGGCGCGGCCGACGTTTCCACCATGCCGGTGTTATCCGGTGAATCACTGAGGTCGAGGATGCGCTCCGCGGAATCGGCCTCGTTGTTGTAATGGGTGATGTGCACCAAGGCGGTCCGGTGTCGTTTGGTGAGACCGGACAACACGCCCAACAACGCATCCCGGCCCTGCTGGTCGACCATAGTGGTGACCTCGTCGGCAATGAGCAACGCCGGCTCGCGGGCCAGCGCCGCCGCGAGCGCGAGGCGCTGCAGTTCGCC
>DATIOT010000606.1:0-1955 GCA_035472875.1 Mycobacterium sp. | reverse complement strand
CGATGGACGACACGACGGCCAACGCGCCCGCCAGTGCGGCCACCGACTCCTCGGTCGGTTTCTCGGACACCAGCTCCTCGACGACGACCAGATCGAATTGCTTGTCTTCGGCGGGATCGAGGTCGCGCGCGTGGAACGTAGTCAGGTCCTTCCACGCGGGATGGTCGACCAGATCGTTCTCGGAGTCGGAACGCACGAATGCGACCAGGTCGGAAACGGTCCCGAAGGTGTACAGGTCGTCGTCCTTACCCAGAAAAGCCTCCCACTCGTCGCCGGCAGCGCGCCAGCGGGGTGCCCACACGGTGTAGCGGTCACCAGCGGACAGGCTCAGGCGGATGGGCACGAGGTCAGCAGCCATGCGGCACAGAATAGCGACGGTCGGCGCAGGCGCCCGGCCCGGTGGCGGCTACGGGGCCCAGATGGTTGCGATCGGGGGAGCGTTCACCGCGTTACCCGTCTTGGGTAGCCCGTACATCTGTTCCACGGTGGAAAGCACGTTGTAGTGGCTGATCTGCTCGTTGTAGGTGCCCGGCTGTACATGCGCGCCGTAGATCACCGTTGGGATCTGGTTGCGGCTGGAGTTGTCGTCCTCGTCCCAGGTCACGATGAGCAGGCTGTTGTTGGCGACCGCCCAGTTGGCGTACCCGGACAGCTGGCGGTTCAGCCAGGCATCGCCCGCAGCGATGGAGCCGTCGTGCATGTTGTTGTCGTTGTTGGGAATGACGAACGCCACGGTCGGCAGGCTGGCGTAGTTTCCCATCGGAAATGCGGAGAACGGCACCGAATTCGCCGGCGGCACGTTGGTGAAGTTGGCCCATGGCACATGCTTTCGCGCGTACTTGCCCGCGCTGCAAACGGGTGAGCCGACCGCCGGCAGGTCCTCGGCATAACCCATGAATGTGTAGCCGGCGGCGAGCAACTCAGAACCCAAATTGGGTACCGCGCCGCCATTGACCGGGCACACGTCCTTGGTCACTCCGAATGTGCTGCCGGCAAAGAGCGCCAAGTAGTTCGGCTCGCTGGGATGTGTTTCGGCGAACGATTGGGCCATGTTTGCGCCGTGCGCAGCCAGCGCGGTGATGAAGGGCGCCGACTTGTTGCCGATGATGTTGCCCTCAGAACGGTTCTCTTCCACCACGATTACTATGTGCGTGGGTCGGGGAATCGCGGCCGCGGCGAGGCCCACGTGTGGGGTCAACGGGGCGGCCACCACCGCCGTCAACCCCATTGCTCCGGCCAGCCGGAGGGCGCGATATGCCCCGCCGATCAGCCTTCCCGGACTTCGAATTCCGCCGAACACCCCGGGAGTATATGAGCGGGTTTGGGTCATCGACGGGACGGACGCAAGCGTGTCAGCAGGCTTTTGAACAAACGAGGTCTGATTGTTATATACGCTCGAATCCGATGGATGTGCGCGTCATTGACCACCCGCTGGCCGTCGCCCGGCTGACGGTGTTGCGCGACGAATGCACGGACAACGCCGCCTTTCGGGCCGCGTTGCGCGACCTGACGGCGATGCTGGTCTACGAGGCCACCCGTGACGCGGGTCGTGATACTTTTCCGATCCGCACCCCACTGGCGGAGACACTCGGAGTGCGGCTGGCCAACCCGCCCCTGCTGGTGCCCGTGCTGCGTGCCGGACTGGGGATGGTCGACCAGGCACTTGCGCTGTTGCCGGAAGCCAAGGTGGGATTCGTCGGCGTTGCCCGCGACGAGGAAACCCACTTGCCGGCCGGGTATATGGAGTCGCTGCCCGACGACCTGACCGACATGCCGGTGATGGTGCTGGACCCCATGCTGGCCACCGGGGGGTCGTTGAAACACACCATCGGTCTGCTGCATCACCGCGGCGCCACGGAAATGCAGACTGCGTTGATCTCCGGCTTCACGCCGAGGCGCACCTCGGAATAGATCCGGATCGGCAAGGTGGTCGCCCCCGGGCCGGTGGTAAAGCT
>DATIOT010000605.1:0-5111 GCA_035472875.1 Mycobacterium sp. | reverse complement strand
ACCGCAATTGATGTGCTGCTTTTGGGCGGGCAGCCCATTCGCGAACCGGTATTCCACTACGGACCTTTCGTGATGAACTCTCGTGCGGAATTGATCGAGGCGATACAGGACTACCAAGCCGGAAAGTTTGGCAATATTCCGCCGAACGCGTTAATGCCACATCACGGCGGTGGCACACTTTAATAGTGCCGCCGACGGCGAGTCGCCGACCGGGCCGTCCGCCCGCGGCGAAGGCAGACGAGACGCGCAAGCGTATATTGCAGGCCGCCCGTTTGGTGTTCAGTGAACGCGGTTACGACGGCGCAACTTTCCAGGCGATCGCCGTCCGCGCCGACCTGACCAGGCCGGCTATCAATCACTACTTTTCCAGCAAGCGGGTGTTGTATCGGGAAGTGGTAAACCAAACTAACGAACTTGTCGTCGTGGCCAGCATCAAACGTGCCGAGCGCGAAACCACCCTTATGGGGCGGCTGACGGCGTTCATCTCTGCGGCGGTGCGCACGAATTCCGAAAATCCCTCCGCCTCGGCGTTCTTGGTTACCACCGTGCTGGAATCGCAGCGGCACCCGGAACTGAGCACAACCGAAAACGATGCCGTGCGAATTAGCCGGGAATTTTTGACGCGGGTCGTCAACGATGCGATCGAGCATCGCGAGGTCGCAGCCGATATCGATGCCTCTGCAGTGGTCGAGACACTGCTAGTGGTGCTCTGCGGCGTGGGGTTCTATGCCGGCTATGTCCAGAGCTACGAGGAGATGTTGGCCGTCACCGACGTGCTGCGGCAGCTGTTGGAAGGCGCGCTCTGGCGACCCGAGACTTAATCTGCACGGCGTCAATTTGAATCGCTCAAACCGCATTAGTGCGCCTAATTTACTCGGTAACATCTCCCGACATGACGGATCTCGACGACTCCACCGCTGTAGGGTCCTCGTTACCACGTTCGTTAACGACCGGGGGCGATTGCTGGGCCATCACCGAACTGGGCGTCGGCGCCACCGCGTTGGGGGTCGCTGCTTCGCGCGCGGTGGAAACCGCTGGACCGAACCCGCTGATTCGTGACGAGTTCGCCCTGGTCTTCGTGTCGGCAGCCGGTCCGGCGTGGACCCGGCTCGCCGACGCAGAGCTGGCCTGGCTCGACGGCGATACCCTCGGGCAGCGGGTGCATAGGCTTGGTTGCGACTACCAGGCGGTGCGCACTCACTTCTTCGACGAGTACTTAAGCGACGCGGTGAGCGCCGGGATCAGGCAAGTAGTGATTCTGGCCGCCGGGCTGGACTCCCGGGCGTACCGCCTGAGTTGGCCGACGGATACCGTGATCTACGAGATCGACCAGCCCAAGGTGTTGGAATTCAAGAGCGGAATTCTTCAATCGCATGGCGCGGTTCCCACCGCTCGGCGGTGCCCGGTTGCGGTAGATCTGCGCGATGACTGGCCGGCAGCACTCACGGTCGCGGGGTTCGATCGCTCTCAACCGACCGCATGGCTTGCTGAGGGCTTGCTGCCTTACCTGCCAAGCGACGTCCAGGACCGGCTCTTCGAGCTGTTCACGGCCCTCAGCGCGCCGGACAGTCAGGTCGCCATCGAGGTGTTCGGTATGAATTCGAGGTGCAACACGCAGCGCTGGCTCCGGATGCGGGAGCGACTCGGTCTGGATGTCGATGTAGAGGCGTTGACCTACCACGAGCCCGACCGTTTGGATGCCGCTGAGTGGCTGACTGACCACGGCTGGCAGGTGCACAGTGTGGACAACCGCGAGGAGATGGCTCGACTGGGCCGCCCGATACCCGAAGACCTGGCCGACGAGGCCTTCCGCAGCACGCTGCTGCGCGCGCGTCTCGGTGCGCCGTCCAAACTGACCACTACCAAAACAAAGAGCGGGACGACGCGATCGGCACAACACGCACGCATGACGGCACCTCGGACATCTAGGCCAGCGTTGGCACCACCGGGGTAATGGTGGCGGCTGCCCGGGCCGGCGAAACCGACCGGCCCGACGCGTTGATCGGCGACCCGTACGCCAAACTGCTGGTCACAACAACGGTGCCGCCGTCCTGATCGATGCCTCTGCATTGGTCGAGACACTGCTAGTGGTGCTGTGGGCGTGGGGGGTTCTATGCGGGCTGCGTCCAGGGCTACGAGGACATGTTGGCCGTCACCGTCGTGCTCCGGCAGCTGGTGGAAGGCGCGCTCCGGCAGCCAGAGACCTAATCCGGCGCCGCGCCGTTCGTAGCCAGTGAGATCGCCCACAAAGCGTATAGGCTAACTAACTTATTCGGGTAGCATGGCTCCGAAATGACTGAGCTTGACGACGCCTCCGTAGGGCCCTCGCCACCGCCCTCGTTACGGACCGCGGGCGACTCCTGGTCCATCACCGAACTCGTCGGTGCCACTGCGTTGGGTGTCGCTGCGTCGCGTGCGGTGGAAACGGCTGGACCCAATCCGCTGATTCGTGACGATTTCGCCCGCGTTTTGGTGTCCTCAGCCGGTCCTGCATGGGCTCGGCTGGCCGACGCCGAACTGGCCTGGCTCGACGGTGATGCACACGGGCAACGTGCACATCGACTGGGTATCGACTACCAGGCCGTGCGCACGCACTTCTTCGACAGGTACTTCGCCGACGCCGTCAGGGCCGGGCTCCGGCAGGTAGTGATCCTGGCCGCCGGGCTGGACGCGCGTGCGTGCCGGCTGAACTGGCCGGCGGGCACGGCCGTCTACGAGATCGACCAGCCCAAGGTGCTGGAGTACAAGACCGGGATTCTGGAGCAGCACGGCGCGGCTCCGACCGCTAGCCGGCGCCCGGTCCCGGTGGATCTCCGTGATGACTGGCCCATAGCTCTGGCCACCGCGGGATTCGACCGCACCCAACCGACCGCATGGCTTGCCGAGGGCTTGCTGCCCTACCTGCCCAGCGATGCCCAGGACCGACTGTTCGAAATGTTCACCGCGCTGAGCGCGCCGGGCAGTCAGGTCGCCGTCGAGGCGTTCGCCATGAATTCGCGGAGCAACTCGCAACGCTGGCTCCGAATGCGGGAGCGGCTTGGCCTGGATGTCAATGTCCAAGCGCTCACCTATCACGAGCCGGACCGCACGGATGCCGTTCAGTGGCTGGCCGACCACGGCTGGCATGTACACGGCGTGAACAACCGCGACGAGATGGCCCGGCTGGGCCGTCCGGTACCCGAGGACCTGGCTGACGAGGCCGTCCGCAGCACGCTGCTGCGCGCGCGTCTCGGCGAGCCATCGAACTGACCAAGGAGCACCCGATGAGCTCGCTGCGCACCCACGACGACAGCTGGGACATCAAGACCAGTGTCGGCACCACCGCTGTGATGGTGGCCGCCGCCCGCGCGGTCGAAACCGAGCAGCCCGACGCGCTGATCCGCGATCCGTACGCCAAGCTTCTCGTCACCAACGCCGGTGCCGGTGTCTTATGGGAGGCCATGCTCAACCCAGAGGTCGCGGCCAAGGTGGAAGCCCTCGACTCCGAAACCGCGGCGCACCTCCATCACATGCGCGGCTACCAAGCGGTGCGGACGAACTTCTTCGACACCTTCTTCAAAGATGCCGTCGCGGACGGAATCCGGCAGGTGGTGATTTTGGCGTCGGGGCTGGATTCGCGCGCTTACCGCCTGGACTGGCCGGCCGGCACCACGGTGTACGAGATCGACCAGCCTCAGGTGTTGGCTTACAAGTCCACGACGCTGGCGGAAAACGGGGTGGCGCCTTCGGCCGATCGCCGTGAGGTGGCCATCGACCTGCGTCAGGACTGGCCGGCGGCGCTGCGTGCGGCGGGCTTTGACCCGGCTGCGCGGACGGCGTGGCTGGCAGAGGGGCTGCTGATGTACCTGCCAGCCGAAGCTCAGGACCGGTTGTTCACCCAGGTCGGCGAGCTGAGCCCGGCTGGGAGCCGGGTCTCGGCCGAAACCGCACCCGCGCATGCCGACGAGCGGCGACAGCAGATGCGCGAGCGGTTCAGGAAGGTGGCCGACGAGATGGGCTTGGAGGAGACCATCGACGTCGGGGAGCTGATGTATCGCGACGACCACCGGGCGGACGTCGCAGACTGGCTCAACAACCACGGTTGGCGCGCTCGCGCGCAACGGTCGACCGACGAGATGCGCCGGCTGGGCCGCTGGATTGAGAACGTCCCGCTGGCCGACGATAAGGACGCATTCTCCGACTTTGTGATCGCGGAGCGGTTGTAATGGCGCGCACCGCGGATGACTCCTGGGACATTGCCACCAGCGTCGGGGCCACCGCGGTGATGGTCGCGCTGGCCCGGGCCGCCGAGACCGCCAGCGCCGACCCGCTCATCCGGGACCAGTTCGCCGAGCCACTGGTCTCCACCCCCGCGCTTGAGGGTGTCCGCGACCAGGTGGCCGCATGGTGGGCCGGGCCTGATGAAGACGACGACCCGGACTTCACGGTCGACTCCCATCACATGATCAATTACCAGGCGGTGCGCACTCATTTCTTCGATGCGTACTTCGCCGACGCCGCCCGGGCCGGTATCCGGCAGGTGGTGATCCTGGCCGCCGGCCTGGATTCGCGGGCCTACCGGCTGGACTGGCCTTCCGACACCGTGGTCTACGAGATCGATCTCCCCAAGGTGCTGGAATACAAGGCCGAGACACTTGCCGGTCACGGCGCCACTCCGAGCGCCGACCGGCGACCGGTGCCTGTTGACCTGCGCCACGATTGGCCTCAAGCGCTGCGCGACGCCGGTTTCGACGCGACCCGTCCGACGGCCTGGCTGGCCGAAGGGCTGTTGCCGTTTCTGCCGGCAGCGGCGCAGGAAGCCATGTTCGCCTCGATCGACAAGCTGAGTGGATCGGGCAGCCGAATAGCCGTCGAGATCTTCGGTGTCGATGAAGAGAAGCGCCACGAGGCCGAGGAGAAATGGGAACAGCTGCGGGCCAAGCGCGCAGCGCGCGGCCAAGACACCTCGTTCAACCCGTTCGACCTTTGGTTTGACGACGAGGGTCGCCCGGAAGCCGCGGACTGGTTCGCCGCGCACGGCTGGACCACACGAACGGTGCATGCGCGCGAGGAGGCACTGCGATTGGGCCGGGCGCCGCAATCGGAGGAAAGGCCGTTCACGAACAGCTTCG
>DATIOT010000604.1:0-2539 GCA_035472875.1 Mycobacterium sp. | reverse complement strand
CCCCCAGCTGGCCGTCGATGTGGGCTTCGCGCTGTCGGTGCTGGCGACGGCCGCGCTGGTCGTCATCGCGCCGGTCTGGTCACGGCGCCTGGCCGCGAGAGGCTGGCCCAAGCCGCTGGCGGATGCGCTCGCGGTTGCATGGGCTGCGCATGTGGTGACCGCTCCGCTGGTCGCCGGTATTTCGGGCCGGCTCAGCCTAGTCGCGGCGGTCGCCAATCTCGCGGTGGCGGCGGTGATCGCGCCGATCACGGTGCTGGGCAGTGCGGCGGCCGTGTTGTGTCTGCTGTGGCCGGCCGGTGCGCAACTGTTGATCCGATTCACCGGCCCCGAGCTGTGGTGGGTGTTGAGCGTCGCGCAGTGGGCGGCCGGTGTCCCCGCGGCGACCGTGCCCGTTCCGTCGGGGACGGCCGGTGTGTTGGTGGTCGGCGGTGCCACAGTGCTGGTATTTCTGCTGGCGCTGCGGTTGTGGCGGTGGCGCTGGTTTCGCTTAGCGGTCGGACTGGGCGGCGTAACGGTCGTCATTTGTGTATTGGCCTGGTCGCTGTCAGGACTAGTCGGCCCGTCGTGACACCATTGTGGGGTGAGCGAGGGTTCGCCATTGCACCTGGTCCTGGGAGACGAGGAACTGCTGGTCGAGCGGGCGGTGGCCGACGTGCTGCGGTCGGCGCGCAAGCGTGCAGGCACCGACGATGTGCCGGTCAGCCGAATGCGGGCCGGTGACGTCGGTACTTATGAGCTCGCCGAACTGCTGAGCCCGTCACTGTTCGTCGACGAGCGCGTCGTTGTACTGGAGGCCGCTGGCGAAGCGGGCAAGGACGCGGCTGCGGTGATCGCTGCGGCTGCGGCCGACATCCCGCCGGGCACGGTGCTGGTGGTGGTGCACTCGGGCGGCGGGCGGGCCAAAGCGCTGGTCAACGAGCTGCGGTCGCTGGGCGCGGAGGTACATCCCTGCGCGCGGATCACCAAGTTCAGCGAGCGCGTCGACTTCATTCGCAAGGAGTTTCGCGCGCTGCGAGTCAAGGTCGATGAGGACACGGTGATCGCCCTGCTGGACGCCGTGGGCTCCGACGTGCGCGAGCTGGCCTCGGTGTGTTCGCAGTTGGTCGCTGACACCGCCGGTGCCGTCGATGCCGCCGCGGTGCGGCGCTATCACAGCGGCAAAGCGGAAGTGAAGGGATTCGACATCGCCGACAAGGCCGTGGCCGGCGACGTCGAAGGAGCCACGGAGGCGCTGCGGTGGGCGATGATGCGCGGCGAGCCACTGGTGGTGCTGGCTGATGCGCTGGCCGAAGCCGTGCACACCATTGGCCGGGTAGGGCCGCTGTCCGGTGACCCCTACCGCCTGGCGGCGGAGCTGGGGATGCCGCCCTGGCGGGTGCAGAAAGCCCAGAAACAGGCCCGCCGTTGGTCACGCGACACGGTGGCGACCGCGATGAAGGTGGTGGCGGTGCTCAACGCCAACGTCAAGGGGGCCGTTGCAGACGCCGACTACGCGCTGGAATCCGCGGTCAGACAGGTCGCCGAGCTGGTGGCCGACCGGGGCCGATGAGTCGTGGGGCCGGTGGGGTCAGAGCTTGTTGAGGGCCCGCGCCAGCGCCGACTTCTTGTTGGCCGCCTGGTTCTTGTGGATCACGCCCTTGCTGGCCGCTTTGTCCAGCTTGCGGTTGGTCGATACAAGCAACTCCGCGGCCTTCTCCTTCTCGCCGGCGTGAGCGGCCTCGCGGAACGCGCGCACGGCAGTGCGCAGCGAGGACTTCACCGACTTGTTGCGCAGTCGGGCGCGCTCGTTGGTGCGATTGCGCTTCTGCTGCGACTTAATGTTGGCCACGCGTTGTTTCCTTCTTAGACTCAGTGATTGCTTGGGGCGCCCGATATACCCGACAGCGACTGCCCAGGTTATCAGTCGGTTACGTTTTCTCCCAAAAGGGGAAGCCGTGGCCTGCCAACGTCAATTTGAGGCAGCATCTGAAAAGTGAGCCTTACGAGCCAGCTTGACGAGACCAGGCGGGGAGCACGCGGCCCCGCCCGTCCGCAGGCACGTGCTGAGCGCATCTTCGGCGGGTACAACACGTCGGACGGCTATTCGATGGCCTTCGATGAGATGTTCGATGCTCAGGGCAACGTCCGTGGCCCGTACAAGGGAATCTACGCCGAGCTTGCGCCGTCGGACGCCTTAGACCTCAAGGCCAGGGCCGAAGCGCTGGCCCGTGCGTTCATCGACCAGGGCATCACGTTTTCGTTGTCGGGCCAGGAGCGGCCCTTTCCGCTAGACCTGGTGCCACGGGTGATCTCGGCGGCCGAATGGAGCCGGCTAGAGCGCGGCATCATCCAACGCGTCAAAGCCCTCGAGATGTATCTCGACGACATCTACGGTGACCAGGAGATCCTGAGCGACGGCGTCATCCCGCGCCGGTTGGTCACCTCCTGCGAGCACTTTCATCGCCAGGCCGTCGGCATCGTCCCGCCCAACGGCGTGCGAATCCACGTCGCCGGCATCGACCTGATCCGCGACGAAAGGGGCAACTTCCGGGTACTCGAG
>DATIOT010000603.1:0-3717 GCA_035472875.1 Mycobacterium sp. | reverse complement strand
GTCGAAAACCGAGCAGTCCATTCCTTACAGTAGCTGCGTGTGAGCGCCGCCATCGGCGTAGACGATGGTGCCGGTGGTGGCGGGCAGCCAGTCGGACAGCAGTGCACACACGGTCTTCGCGACAGGAGTGGGGTCCTTCATGTTCCACCCGATGGGCGCGCGCTGGTCCCAGCCCTCCTCCAGCAATTGCATCTGAGCGCCGGCCTCCTCGCCGAGCGCGCCACCGACGATCGCGCTCATCGCCAGCGTCCGGATCGGTCCTGCCGCAACAAGATTCGACCGCACACCGAACTTGCCGGCCTCGCGCGCCACGAACCGGTTGACCGACTCCAGCGCGCTCTTGGCGACCGTCATCCAGTTGTAGGCCGGCATCGCCCGGCTCGGGTCGAAGTCCATGCCGACAATGCAACCGCCTGGGTTCATGATCGGCAGCAGCGCCTTGGCCAGTGAGGCATACGAGTACGCGGAGATGTGGATGCCCTTGGAGACATCCTCGTAGGGCGCGTCGAAGAACGGGTTGATGCCCATCCCGCTCTGCGGCATGAAGCCGATCGAATGCACCACGCCGTCGAGCTTGTTGTCCGCGCCGATCACTTCGGTCACCCGCTCGGCGAGAGTGTCCAGGTGCTTCTCGTTTTGGACGTCGAGTTCGATCAGCGGGGCCTTCTCCGGTAGCCGGTCGGCGATGCGCTGGATCAGGCGCAACCGGTCGAACCCGGTCAGCACCAGTTGGGCGCCCTGCTCTTGGGCCACCCGGGCGATGTGAAACGCGATCGACGAGTCGGTGATGATCCCGCTGACCAGGATCCGTTTGCCTTCGAGCAGTCCTGCCATATCCGTCCTTGTTTATTTCGGGGTCTTCAGTGACCCATACCGGCGCCGCCGTCGACCGGGATCACCGCACCCGAGATGTATGCGGCGTCCTCGGACGCCAGAAAGCTGACGACTCCGGCGACCTCCTCGACTTTGCCGATGCGGCCCAACGGAATCGCCTGCTGCGCCATTTCCACGTACTTGGGTTCCATGGCACGGGTCATATCGGTGTCGATGAAACCGGGGGCCACCACGTTGGCGGTGATCGAGCGCGACCCCAGCTCGCGGGTCAACGATCGAGCCATCCCGACGAGCCCGGCCTTGGACGCGGCGTAGTTTGCCTGTCCCGGCAGACCGGTCAACCCGACGACGGATCCCATGAAGATATAGCGTCCGAATCGCTTCTTGATCATGTTGCGCGACGCCCGCTTGGCCACTCGGAAGACACCGGTCAGGTTGGCGTCGATGACTTTCTGGAACTGATCCTCGCTCATCCGCATTATCAGCATGTCGGAAGTGACACCGGCGTTGGCCACCAGCACCTCCACCGGGCCCTGCTGCTCTTCGACGCTTTTGAAGGCGGCGTCGATGGTGTCGTAGTCGGTGACGTCGCACTCGACGCCGAGCAATCCGTCGGGAGCGCCGGACGATCGGTGGGTCACCGCCACCTTGTGGCCATCGGCTGCCAGCCGGCGCGCCACTGCCAGCCCGATTCCCCGGTTTCCTCCGGTGACCAGAACTGAACGGGACACGAACGCGGGTCTGCCCCAGTCGGCGGCATTCTCGGTGGCTGTGTCAGTCACCCCGCCAACCTATCGCCTCACCGCGGCAGGGCCGAAACCGGCTGGCCGTCAACCCTCACCCCGCGACCACGCTGGCGTCACGCTCGACGCCACCCGCCACGCTGGCGTGTCCCCCGCAAGCGGGCGGTGCCCCAGCTCGAGTCGGTACAGGAGTCAGGTCGGCAGCCGGCGGTTGATCAGCAGCGCGGCAAACCCTGCCAACGCCAACACCAGCGCACCCGGCCGCAGCCAGCCCACGCTGGCGTCGCCTTTGATGGTCTCGTAGCCGATCTGCTCTTGCAGCGACGCGTAGACGGCCTTCAGCTCCGCCAGGCTCGCGGCGTTGTACCAATTACCACCGGAGAGCTGGGCAACCTTCTTCATGGTGGAGTCATCGACGGGCACCGGCTGGCGCTGGTCGTTGATTTCGACGAAGCCGTACGGGGTGCCGAACGAGATGGTCGAGATCGGCACGCCCTGGTCCTTGGCGGTGCGCGCGGCGGTGAAGGCACCCTTGGGGTTGTCCGGGTTGGTCGGCATCGTCTCCTTGCCGTCGGAGAACAACACGATGCGCGCCGGCGGCGGTGTGTCGCCGCCACCGATCACCGCGCCGACCGTCGCGATGGCCTGCAACGCGGTGAAGATTCCCTCGCCGGTGGCGGTGCGATCGGCGAACTGCAGCTTGTCCAGCGCGCTCTTCGTCGCATCCCGGTTGGTCGTCGGTGACACCAGCACCGTCGCGGTCCCCGCGTAGGCGATCAGTCCGAGGTTGATTCCCGGCGTCAGCTCGTCGGCGAACTGCTTTGCTGCCTCCTGCGCGGCCGCCATGCGGTTGGGTTCGACATCGGTGGCACGCATCGACTGCGACACGTCGATCACCAGCATCACCACCGCACGGTTGCGGGGAATCCGGACATCGTTGGTCGGCCCCGCCATCGCGATGGTGAACAGCACCAAAGAAGCCACCAGCAGGATCGCCGGCAGGTGTCGCCACCGAGAAGGCCGCTTGGGGGCGACGCTTTCCAGCAGCTCCATGTTGGCGAACCGCAGCATCCGCCGCTGGCGCGCCAATTGCATCAGGACGTAGAGCGCGGAGAACCCGAAGACGACCAGAAGGAAAAGAAAGAACCACGCGTGTTCGAAGCCGGACAGCGACATCGGCCCAAGCAATGGCAGCGTCATGAGAGAACCGTCTTGGTGTGGACGTCCGCCACCGGTGTCACTGGCGGCCCGCCATCGCCCCGCGCCGGCGGGATTCGACGAAACGGACGATGTCGGCGATCCAGTCGCGATCGGTGCGCAGCGTCAATACCGGTGCCCCGCAACCGCGAATCGTGCGAGACACGTCAGCGCGATGCGCCGCGGCGGCCTTGGCGAAGTCGTCACGCAGTTGCGCATCGATGGTGAATTCGCGGGTGACCCCGGATTCGGCATCCTGCAGCACAACGTCGCCGACATCGGGCAGTTCGACATCGCGGGGATCGAGCACTTCGACGGCCAGCACTTCGTGGCGGGCCGCAATCGCCCGCAGCGGACGCATCCAGTTGATCGGACCCAGGAAATCGCTGATGATCACGGCCATTCCGCGACGGCGTTCCGGCCGGCGCAGCGCGTCGATAGCCGTCGCCAAATCCCCACGAACCCCGACCGGCGCCTTGGGCGTGGTCGCAATGGTACGCAAAAGGGTCTGCTCGTGTTGGCGTCCAGAGCGGGCCGGCACTCGAGTCATGGTCGCGCCGGTGGCAACGATCGCGCCGAGCCGGTTACCGCCGCCGCTGTTGAGGAAAGTGATCGCCGCTGCGGCCGCTACCGCCAGGTCACGTTTCTCGCAGACCGTGGTGCCGAAGTCCAGGCTGGCCGACATGTCAACCACGAGCCAGGTCTCCAGTTCGCGGTCGGCGATCATCTGCCGGACATGCGGGTGCGTGGTGCGCGCGGTGACGGCCCAGTCCATCCGCCGGACGTCGTCGCCGGGCTGATACAGACGCGACTCCCCCGGCTCCGAACCCGGCCCCGGGATCAGTCCGAGATGATCGCCGTGCAGCACACCGTCGAGCTTGCGCCTGACGGTCAGCTCGAGGGTGCGCAGCGCCGCCGACAGCTTCGGGTCGTCGATCTGCCC
>DATIOT010000602.1:0-11641 GCA_035472875.1 Mycobacterium sp. | reverse complement strand
CGAGCTGCTCGACTTCGTCGAGTCGTACGTATACCCGGCCGAGGGGATATACGACGACCAAATGCGTGAATCCGGCGACCCGCACTTCCAGCCGCCGATCATCGAGGAACTCAAGGTTGAGGCCCGAAAACGCGGCCTGTGGAACCTGTTTCACCCGCACCCCAGCACCGGCGCGGGTCTGACGAACCTCGAATACGCGCCGCTGGCGGAGATCATGGGCCGCAGCTTCATCGCGCCCGAGGCCTGCAACTGCAGCGCGCCCGACACCGGCAACATGGAGGTGCTCGAACTGTTCGTCACCGAGGAGCACCGCGAGAAGTACCTCAAGCCACTGCTGGACGGCAGCATCAGATCAGCGTTCGCGATGACCGAGCCACGGGTGGCCAGCTCGGACGCCACCAACATCGAACTGTCCATGGTCCGCGACGGCGCCGACTACCTGCTCAATGGCCGAAAGTGGTTCGCCTCCAACGCCATGCACAAAAACTGCAAGGTCTTGATTGTGATGGGCAAGACCGACCCGGCCGCCCCGCCGCACCGTCAGCAGTCCATGATGGTCGTCCCGATCGACGCGCCCGGGATCACCGTGTTGCGCAGCCTGCCGGTGTTCGGCTACATGGACCGCGAGGGCCATGCCGAAATCGACTTCACCGACGTGCGCGTGCCCGCCAAGGACGTGCTCAAGGGTGAGGGTGAGGGATTCGCGATCAGCCAGGCCCGGCTCGGGCCCGGCCGCATCCACCACTGCATGCGGGCCATCGGCATGGCCGAGCGCGCGCTGGAGCAGATGTGCAAACGCGCCCAGTCCCGGGTCACCTTCGGCAAGCCGATCGCCGACAACGCCAATATCCAGGACTGGATTGCCGAGGCCCGCATCGACATTGAGATGATCCGGCTGCTCACCCTCAAGGCCGCCCACATGATGGACACGGTCGGCAATAAGGAAGCGCAGACCGAGATCGCGGCCATCAAGGTCGCCGCCCCCAACATCGCGCTGAAGATCGTCGACCGCGCCATCCAGGTGCACGGCGGCGCCGGCGTCACCGACGATTTCCCACTCGCCCTGGCCTACGCCCACCTGCGTACGCTGCGGCTGGCCGACGGACCGGATGAGGTGCACAAGCGGGCCATCGCGCGGCGCGAGCTGCGCCAATATCGCGACCTGCGGCCGGAGACCCTGTGACGACGCCCACGGACCTGCACGGCAAGACCGCGATCGTCACCGGCGCATCGCGCGGAATCGGCTTGGCCGCGGCCCGGGCACTGGCCACCGCAGGCGCCAATGCCTGACCCGTCGGTTGTCGGGATCGACCCGGAAGCGGTGACACGTTGGTTCGGCCAACTGGGAGTCGGGTTCACCGGGCCGTTGCGATTCGAGCGGATCGGTCTCGGCCAGTCCAACCTGACCTACCTGGTGCGCGACGCGGGCGATCGCCGCTGGGTGCTGCGCCGACCGCCGCTCGGTCAATTGCTGGCCTCGGCACACGACGTCGCGCGCGAGGCGCGGATCATGGCCGCGCTCGCGCCTACCGACGTCCCCGTTCCCCAAATCCTCGGCGTGGCAAAGGATCCGGAAATCGCCGACGTGCCGCTGGTGTTAATGGAGTTCATCGACGGACAAGTCATCGACACCATGGCGATCGCCGAATCGCTTGTCCCGCAACGGCGCCGGCAGATCGGGGTGTCGTTGCCGACGACGCTGGTCAAGGTACACGCGGTGGACATCGACGCGGTGGGCCTGTCCGACTTGGCTAGCCATAAGCCGTATGCACATCGTCAGCTCAAGCGGTGGGCCGGCCAGTGGGAGCAGTCGAAGACCCGCGAACTGCCTGAGCTCGACGACCTGACCCGTCGCCTGGTCGCCGCCGCCCCTGAGCAACGTGAGTTGTCGTTGGTGCACGGCGACTTCCACCTGCGCAACGCCATCGTCTCTCGCGGCACCGGTGCGGTGATCGGCGTGCTGGACTGGGAGTTGTCCACGCTCGGAGATCCATTGGCGGACATGGGCACAATGCTCGCCTACTGGCCGGAGCCTGGCGAGCACATGGGCGACTTTGAGGCGTCGACGCTGGACGGCTTCCCGGACCGGGCCGAGCTCGCACGCATCTACCTGGAACAAACCGGGCGGGATCCGCACGCGCTGAAGTACTGGCACGCGCTGGGACTGTGGAAGATCGCCATCATCGCCGAGGGCGTCATGCGCCGCGCGATGGACACCCGGGAGAACAAGGCGGCCTCCGGGACGCCGACCGTCAAGTGGATCGACGCATTGGTGGACGCGGCCCGCAAGGTCGCTGACGCTGAAGGGATTTAGCGAGGACGACATGACATTCGACGAACAAGCGATTGCCAGCGATCTCGACGCCCGAGTCGGGCAGTTGCTGGCCGCCCACGAGCCGGCGCAAGCGGATCCGCAGGAATTTCTCGGAGCGAGGTTCGACGCCGGCCTGGCATGGGTCCACTTTCCGGAGGGTCATGGCGGACTCGGTGTGCCGCAAAGCTTCCAGGAGCAGGTGAACGCCGCCCTGGCGGCAGCCGGCGCGCCTGAGCCTGCGGTGGCCAAGAACGGCATTGGCTTCGGCATGGCGGCGCCGACCATCGCCGCGTTCGGAACCGAGGAACAGAAACGAACGTTCCTGCGGCCCTTGTATATCGGTGAGCAAATTTACTGCCAATTGTTCAGCGAACCAGGTGCCGGATCGGATTTCGCGTCGCTCGCCACCCGCGCGACGCGCGACGGCGACGACTGGATTGTCAATGGGCAGAAGGTGTGGACGTCTAACGCCCAGAACGCGCAGATGGCAATCCTGGTCGCGCGAACCGACCCGAACGTGCCGAAGCATGCCGGATTGACGTACTTCCTGTGCGACATGACCGATCCGGGTGTGGAGGTCCGGCCGCTGCGCCAGATCACCGGGGAGGCCGAGTTCAACGAGGTGTTTCTCACCGACGTGCGGGTACCCGACGCCAACCGTCTCGGCGCCCAAGGCCAGGGCTGGCAGGTCGCCCTCACCACACTCAACAACGAGCGCGTCGCCATCGGATCCGGCGTCCCCACCGCGATGATCGGCAAGGTCGCCGCCGCCTGGCGTGCGCAACCCGAACTGCGCAACCCGGCGATGCTCGACGAGCTGATGCGGCTGTGGGTCGAGTCGGAGGCGACTCGGCTGACCGGGGAACGCCTGCGTCAGCAATTGGTCTCCGGCCAACCGGGTCCCGAGGGCTCCGCGATGAAGCTCGCCCTCGCCCGTTTGACACAGGCGATTTCCGGCCTCGAGATGCAACTGCACGGCGAGGCCGGCCTGCGCTACGACGACTGGACGCTGCGCCGGCCGGAGATCGTCGACTTCATCGGACGCGGGCCCGGATACCGATACCTGCGCGCCAAGGGCAACTCGATCGAGGGTGGAACCTCGGAGATTCTACGCAACGTAATCGCCGAACGGGTGCTCGGTTTGCCACCAGAACACCGCGTGGACAAGGACATTGCATGGAAGGACCTGCCCCGATGACCACCGCCAACCTGCTCTACACCGACACCGAGGATGCGCTGCGCGACACGGTCCGGCGGCTGTTCGCCGAGCGCTGCAAGCCCGAAGCGGTCGTCACCCTCCACGACCACCCCGATGCGGACTTCACCGGTGTCTGGAAAACGCTCGCAGCGGAACTCGGACTCGCCGGACTGCTGGTGCCCGAGTCGCTCGGCGGGGCAGGCGCGAACACCCGCGAGGCGGCCGTGGTCATGGAGGAGATCGGGCGCGCGGTCGCGCCGGTTCCGTTTCTATCCAGCGCGGTGCTCGCCACCGTCGCTCTGCTCAAAACGGGCGAGACCCAGACGCTACGGTCGCTGGCCGACGGATCGACGACGGGTGCGCTCACGATTCCGCTGTCCACTCCGCCGAGCGCCTACAGCGCGACCGTGCGGGTCGGTGCGTCGGGCCTGACCGGACGGGTCAGCAGCGTCGCGGACGCCAACACGTCCGATGTGCTCGTCGTGCCCGTTGGCGGACCCGACGGCCTCGAGTTGCACACTGTTGCACGCGCGGCGGCGGGCATGAAGGTGACCCCGGCACTGCCGCTCGACATGACGAGACCGATTGCCGACGTTGAATTTTCGGCCGTCGCTTCCACACGGGTCGACAACGGCGCGGCCGAGGATGCGGTTGCGGAGGCGCTGTTGTGTGGCGCCGTGCTGCTGGCCTCCGAGCAGGTCGGCGTGGCGCAGTGGTGTCTGGAGACGACATTGGGCTACGTCAAGGAACGCAAGCAGTTCGGCCGGGCCGTTGGCTCGTTCCAAGCGCTCAAGCATCGGCTGGCCGACCTGTGGCTGGAGGTCAGTTCCGCGGGCGCTACCGCTCGCTACGCGGCCGACACCTACGCTCGCGGCGAGGCGGACGCCGCGATCGCAGCCGGGGTGGCGCAGGCGTACTGCAGCGATATCGCCGTGCACGCCGCCGAAGAGTGCATCCAGCAGCACGGCGGCATCGGCATGACGTGGGAGTATCCTGCGCACCTGTATCTCAAGCGGGCCAAGAGCGACCAGCTCGCGCTCGGCACCGCCTATCACCACCGTGCCCGGCTCGCCGAACTCATCGACCTGCCGATGTAGCCGGGAGCGCTAGCGGCCTATTTCGCGGCCCGGTCGCTAGCGATTTTGGCCAGCGGCTCGCGGTCGATCGCACGCTTGATGATCTTCCCGGTCGAGCCCTTCGGCAGCTCGTCGACGAACTGCACGATGCGTGGAATCTTGTAGGCCGACAACCGCTCTCGCGACCACGCGGTGATTGCGGGTCCGTCGTGGGGCGACCCCGGACGAACGACGACGACGGCCGCGACCTCCTCGCCGTAATGTGGGTGCGGAATGCCGACAACTGCGGCCTCAACGATGTCTGGGTGTTCGTAGAGCGCCGCCTCGACCTCGCTCGGGTACACGTTGTAGCCGCCGCGGATAATCAGATCCTTGGCGCGGTCGACGATTCGCAGATTCCCCGCGGCGTCCAATTCGCCGATGTCGCCCGTGCGCAACCAGCCGTCGGCCGACAAGACTTCGGTTGTGGCGTCCGGACGATTGTGGTAGCCGCGCATTACCGTTGGGCCCTTGATGTACACCTCGCCCGCCGTGTTCGGTCCGACCGGCTGGCCCGAGATTTCGCGGATCTCGATCTGGGTGTCGAACACCGCCTGGCCGACCGTCCCGGGCGGAGCAGCAGGGCCGCTGAATGTCGCGACTGCGGTGGTTTCGGTCAGCCCATACCCCTCGAGCAACGCGCAGCCGAACTTCTCCTGGAAGGCACGGGCGACCTCCGCCGGGAGCGACGCCCCGCCGGACACAGCCAAGCGGAGTTGGGCAAAGTCCGCGGCGGTGGCGTCGCCGGCATCATGCAGCATCGCGTTCCACATCGTCGGGACACCGCACATGATGGTGAGCTGGTCGCGACGGAGCATGTCCAGCATTGCCTTGGCAGTGAAGCGCGCCAGCAGCGACACCGTTGCACCGCCGGTGAGTGCCGACATCAGCACCGCTGTCTGTCCGAACACGTGGAACAACGGCAAGCCGGTGCCCACCCGGTCGTCGGGTGTGATGTCGCACACCCGGGCGGAGATGTCTCCCGCCGACAGCAGGTTGCCGACGGTCAACTCAGCGCCCTTGGGCCGCCCGGTCGTCCCGGACGTGAACACGATGACGGCGACGTCGTCGGGCACCCGATCGCACACCGCACCGAGAATGTCGTCGCTGGCCACCTGTGCGCCCTCGATCAGGCTCCAGTGCGGAATTCCTTGCGCGGCGGCGGCCTCGGCGGCGGCCGGTCCGAGTTCGTGCCATGCGACCACCAGCGCACAGCCGGCGTCACCGATGAAGTAATCGAGCTCCGCCCGCGTCGACATCGTGTTAACCGGAACCACGACCGCGCCCAGGGCTTGGATGCCGAGGTAGGCGATGACAAACTCCGGCACGGTGGGGGCGATCAGCAGTACCCGGTCTCCAGGACCGATGCCCTGGGTGCGAAGGGTCTGGGCGTAGACCAATGCGGCATCGCGGAGCTGGGCGTAGGTCCAACTGCGCTGCACACCTCGCAGCGCGATGTGATCGGGTTCGGTGCCGGCATGCCGCAGCACCGGCGTGATGACGCTGGCCATCTCATTCCTTTCGGGTCATGCGATTTCGCTTGCGCGGCTGTCTTCCGTCCGGTCCGGTTGCGCCGGAAAGTGAATCGCAAGCCACGCGGGCGGAACGAATTTGGGCCACGGATCGGTGGGAGCAGCCAGGCGGTCCAGGATCGCGTAGGCGGCGGCCGGGTGACAACCCAACCCACAGTGACTGCCGTAGACCTCGATGTTCTCCCTCAGCGGCCCCGGGGGGTGCAGGCAGGTGTGCCAGCGCACGACTCCATCCGTCTTGCTGAAGATGGATGTCGCCGGCATCGATAGGGCCGCTGGCGGCCTCCAGCTGTCTCTGGAGTATTCGGGCAAGTGAGCCGCGGCGTACTCGTCGTAGAACAGCGATCCCCTCGACTGGCTGGGGTCGGTGCTGTAGAGCGGGCTGCCGAGCGTAATCAGCCGGTCGATCGCTCCCGGGTGGCGAGAGACAAGGTCGTACCCCAGCATGCCGCCGAGACTCCATCCGATGACGCTGGCCCGCTCGCCGTGCACGTCGGTGATCTCATCCAGCACGGCATCCATTCCGCTGATGATCCGTCTGGTAGGGCCGATGTTCCTCCCCAACCCCCACCCGTAGGCCGTGTATCCGGCGCTGTTGAGCAGACGGCGTAATGGACGGGTGGAGCGATCGTCGGCGAGCAGCCCGGGCAGCACCAGAACCGGCCGACCGTGACCCTGCCGGCCTACCGACAGCAGCCAGGCCATGGCGACAAAGCTGGCGTACTCCGCCAGCGCCCGCGGCGCCTCAAGCAGCGCCAACACCACGGGCGGTGGACTGACCTCGGCTGATGCTGGCTCAACCACGATGATCTTCAACCGTCGCCGTCGTCCCGGTCGGTGTTACCGGCGTCACACCGACGTTTTTAGTTGAACTTGGCGTCAGCGTCAATTCCGGGCCTCAGGACACCGTCGGATCCGTCGCGGAAACCCGCCGGACTGGGCCGCGCCGCGGGGAGGCAGGCTGCGGGGCATCGGCCCATTCGGCGCCGCTGGCGGCGAACAACCGCTCGACCTCGTCGACGTGCATATCGGCGAGATCCCATACGTCGGGTACGAGTTCACGATCGACGATGAAGCCGAAGTCGAGCCGGTCGAGATAACTCACCACCGTGATGTTGAGGCCCTGGCCGTCGAGCACGATCGATACCGGGAATTGGTGAAGCAGTTGCGCGCCGGCGAAGTACAACGGCTGGCGGGGTCCGGGCACGTTGGAGATCACCAGGTTGAACGGCTGGGCTATCCGCTCGGCGAGCCGCAGCCGGGACGCCAGCCGCACGGCGGAAGTGGCCAGCACCGGGGTGGAGTATCGGGTGACGTCGACGAGCTCGTTCGCGGGCACCAGGTCGAAGGTCCGTTTGGCGTCGAGCATGGCCTGCCGGCAGCGGGCGACGCGTTCGAGCGGGTCGGCGCAGTCGGTCGGCAGTTCGGCGACGATGGCCGACACCCGGTTGGTCCACGGGTCTTCTTCCTCGCCGGTGCGAATCGACACCGGCACCATCGCCCGCAACGGCCGGTCGGGCAGTGCGTCGTGAGCCAGCAGGTATTGACGCAACCCACCGGCGCAAATCGCCATGACAATGTCGTTGACCGTGCCGCCGGTGGCCTCCTTGAGTCGCTTGACGTTGTTCAGGGACGTGGTGCGCATGGCAAAGCGGCGGTGAGGCGTGATGGTCTTGTTCCAGGGCGTCGGCGGCGCCGATGTGGTCGGCAGCGCGATCCGGGGCCCATCCTCCTTGCCAAGCCGGGCTACAGCCTTGATGCCGGCCCCGGCCTGAGCCGCCGCGCTGCTGACGCTGTCGACGCCCGCCGCGTCGGCGAGCCGGCGGACGATGCGGGTACCGAGCCGCATCGCGGTGAAGGGATGGGTGGCCAGATTGCCTACCGCCCGGCGCAGTAGCTCGACATTGCCCGGCAGCGGTTCGGGTTCCCACGACGGGCCGTCGCCGGGGGGCGGCGCGTCGGGCTCGGTTACGGTGACCATCTCAAGCATCAGCTGTCCGGAGGCGCCGTCGATGGTGGCGTGGTGGTACTTGGTCAGCAATACCCACCGACCGCTGTGCAGGCCGTCGATGACGTAGACCTCCCACAGCGGCCGCGTGCGGTCCATTGGACGAGCGACGATCCGGCTGACCTGCTCGGCGAGCTGGTCGACCATGCCGGGCCGGGCCAGATGGATTTCGCGGATGTGGAAGTCCAGATCGAAGTTGGGATCGGCCACCCAATAGGGATGGTCGAGCCCGAACGGCACCTCGGCCAACCGGCGCCGGAACGGCTCGATTTCGCCGACCAGCGAGGCGAACTTGGCGTGCACCGCCGCGTACGGGTCGTACTCGGGGCTGGGCCGTTCGAAGATCATCAGGCCCGTCACATGCCCGAACGTCGTCGGCGTCTCCATGTAGAGGAAGGCCGCGTCCAGGCCGCTGAGTTGCTTCACGAGTGCATCGTAATTCTGATCGTTGCATTGATGCAATATATAGTGAAGCATCGCACGTTCAATACAATGGCTAGGATGTTGCGCATCCGCGACGTCCAACGGGAGGTGCGAAATCGCCGAGACACAGTTGGGCCGCATGCTGGCCGCGCCGGACCGTCGTCCCGATCCGCTGACAGCCTTTCGTATAGCGCGCCAGTGGCTCCTCGCTGGCCACCGGATCGAAATGCAGGAACTGGCCGCCGAACTCGGCGTGAACCGGGCGACCCTGTTCCGCTGGGTCGGCAGCCGCGACGACCTACTCGCCGAGATCATCTGGTCGCTGGCCGAACCGACACTGACACGTGCAATCGACGAATCATCGGGACAGGGCGGCCGGCGCATCGCGACTGCCACCGGCCGGTTCGCCACGCTGGTCGACCAGGCCGGCTTCTTCCGGGAGTTCCTCCGGCGCGAACCCGAACGCGCATTGCGCATCCTCACCACACGCGCGAGCACGGTCCAGGCGCGGATGGTCTCGGCCATCGAAGCCCTGCTGCGGGACGAGATCACCCAAGGGCGACTGGACCCGCCGCTGCCGCCGCCCGACCTGGCTTACCTCATCGTGCGCATCGTCGAGTCGTTCCTGTACGCCGACATCATCACCGGCGAAGAACCCGATATAGGCAAAGCCGAGCAGGCGATCGCCGCGTTGCTTGTGCGCGATTGACGCATTGGTGGGTCACGCGCGGTCTACGGATGCTTGACCCTCCCGTGGGGGGAGAGCGCAGGGTCGTCGTTGACAGTCGTTCGACGCCAACAACGATCTAGGAGGACGTAATGACCGCACAACTATCGCTGGATCCTGTGATCGCCTCGCATATCGCCGCGATCAACAGCTTCGACGTGGATGCCATCATGGAAACCTTCGCCGATGATGCCCTCGTCAACGACGTTTCCCGGGAATTCTGGGGACCCGAGCACATCCGCGCTTTTGTGACCAAGGAGTTGGCGGGCGACCACGTCACAATGGAACCCGTCGAGGCGGTCGACAATGCTGGCATGTGGTGCGTGCGGTGTCGCTACGAGGGTGACTACGACAAAACAGGGCTGCCCGACCCGCTGATCCTGACCAATTACATCCGGGTCCGCGACGGCAAAATCGTCACCCTGTTCATCCTCAATAACAAACCACCCCAGTACTGACCGGACCGGCCGCTCCCCAACGGGAGCGGCCCCACCCACCGGAGCACATCATGACCCGCACCGTCAGCGTCGGACGCTTCGCCACCCTGACCCACCTGAGTATCAAAACACTGCGGCACTACCACCAGGTCGGACTGTTGGAACCAGCCGAGGTCGACTCCCACACCGGATATCGGTACTACACACTGGAGCAACTCCCGACCGCGCAGCTGATTCGGCGGCTGCGCGATCTGCAAATGCCTGTAGCCGGTGTCCGTGCGGTCCTCGTCGCCAGCAGCCCAAGCGAGCGCGACACACTGATTGCCGCCCACATCGATCACCTCGAAACCGAACTAGCCAAGACGCAGGCCGCCGTGAAATCGTTGCGCGCCCTGCTCGACAGCGCACCCGGGCAACATCCGGTACATCGGCGGGCCGAATCCAGTTTCCCAGTGCTGGCCATCACCGAGGACATCGTCGAACCTGCGGATATCGAAACCTGGTGGCGCGATGCCTTACACGAACTGCGTGCCGCGGCCGACGATCACGCCATGGAGGTCAACGGGCCCGCCGGCGGCCTTTACGACGAATGCCTTTTCCAACACGAACCCGGCGAGGCCACCGTCTTCATCCCCGTCACCACGCCGCGCGAGCTGGGCAGGATCAAACCCCTGGTTATCCCCGCCGCCGAGGTCGCGGTGACCACGCATCACGGAGCGCCCGCCGACGGCGACCTGGCCTATGCACAGTTGGGTTCCTACATCGCCGAACACGAACTAGCCGTCGGCTGGCAACTACGCGAGTACTACCACCGAGACCACAGTCACACCGCTGACTACACCCAATGGCGCACCGAAATCGCCTGGCCGATCATCGACACGCCCACTAAACACCCGGCACGCTGAGCACGCGAGAATCCGGCGAGCACCGACCCTCGGAGGACACCATGTCTACTGCCACCACCACGCTGCAGATAGACCTCGCGGGCAAACGAGCCCTAGTCACCGGAGGCACCCGAGGTATCGGCAAAGGCATCACCGATCGATTGCGTGCTGCTGGCGCGACCGTTGTCGTCGCCGCACGCAGCGCCCCCCGCACCCCGTCGCCACAGGTGATCACCGCCGACATCGCCACCGCCGACGGGTCGGCAACCATTGCCGAACGCACCCTGGCCATACTCGGCGGCGTGGACATCGTCGTGCACAACGTCGGCGGTTCCCAGTTAAGCCCCGGAAGCGTCACAAACCTGACCGACGACGACTGGAATCAAGCCTTCCAGATCAACCTGTTCGGAGCCGTACGACTCGATCGAGCGCTCGTCCCCTCGATGATCACTGGCCGAAGCGGCGTCATCATCCACGTCACCTCAGTGCAGCGCCGCCTGCCGATGCCGGGTACCGCGCCCTACGCCGCCGCCAAGGCCGCCCTGGCCAATTACAGCAAAGCACTATCAGATGAATTGGCGCCCAACGGTATCCGTGTCAACAGTGTCTGCCCCGGATTCATCGAGACCGAAGCTGCCGCAGCATTCGTAAGCGAGCACGCCGAGGCACTACAGATCAGCATGGATGCCGCACGCGCAGAGGTCATCAAATCCATCGGTGGCATCCCCCTTGGCAGAACCGGAGATCCCACCGACGTCGGAGACCTCGTCGCTTTCCTGGCATCCGACCACGCCCGCTACCTGACTGGAGCCGAATACCTCATAGACGGCGGCAGCACCCGCGGCGTCTGAACCACAACAACCGGCTGACCACTCGAACCCGGTGCATGTCTCGGTTGTGGAATCGAGGCCGATCAGGGCGAAACAGGGTCGCGTGCGAGAACCTGAAGCGCGTGGCGTAGGACTCGTGCTCGGTAGCGCTTCGCTACGTCGGTTCTGCTACT
>DATIOT010000601.1:0-1561 GCA_035472875.1 Mycobacterium sp. | reverse complement strand
GGAGTTGGGCATCAGTCGGGGCCGTGCGCATGGGCAGCTGCAGTATGCGATCGACCTGCGCGAGAAGCTGCCGCGGGTGATGCGGGTGTTTAAGACCGGGGCCATTGATATGCGGATGGTGATCGCGATCGTGAACCGGGTGGGTCTGATCAAGGAACCGGCGGTGATTGCCGGGCTGGATGCGGTGTTGGCCAAGTGGGCGCCGCGGTGGATGCGGTTGTCGGGGCCCAAGCTTGAACAGCGCGTCGGTTGGTGGGTGGAGCGGGTTGATCCGGCCGGTCGGCGGGTGCCCAACCCGCAGCCCGAGCAGCGCTACGTCGAGTGGTTTCCGGCCGCAGCCGGATTGGTCAGCATGTGTGCACAGTTGCGCGCGACCGACGGCGCCGCGCTGGATCAGCGGCTTGACGCGTTGGCCGACAGCGTGTGCCGCGATGATCCGCGCACCCGCAGTCAGCGGCGCGCGGATGCGTTGGGGGCGTTGGCGGCCGGGCTGAGCGGGTTGCGCTGCGAATGCGAGTCGCCGGCGTGCGCGGCCGCCCAACGGCCGACGGGCACCAGCATTGTCGTGCATGTGTTGGCCGAACAGCCCACCGTCACGGGCGCCGGTGCTATGCCCGGCTATGTGCCCGGGTTCGGGCCGTTGCCGGTGAGCGCGGTGCGGGATCTGGCCGGCACGGCGAAACTGAAGCCGCTGAACATCCCGCACCCCGCCACACCGCCGGAGTCTGGTTATCGCCCGTCGGCGGCGTTGGCCGAGTTTGTTCGGTGCCGCGATCTGACGTGCCGGTTCCCGGGCTGCGAGCAGCCCGCCGAGTTCTGCGACATCGACCACACCGTGCCCTATCAGGTTGGCGGGCCGACTCATCCGTCGAATCTGAAGCTGCTGTGCCGGTGTCATCACTTACTGAAAACGTTCTACACCGGTAGCGGCGGCTGGGCCGACACACAGCTGCCCGATGGCACCGTGTTCTGGACGGCCCCCACCGGACGGACCTACAGCACCAAGCCCGGCGGGGCGCTGTTCTTCCCGGTATTGGCCACTCCCACAGGCGAAGCCGCGATCCGCAAACTCACCACCGAACCGGGCCAGTACCGCGGTGTGATGATGCCTCGACGCAAACGCACCCGCTACCAGGACCACCAGGACCGCATCACCGCCGAACGGGCCATCAACGAGGCGCGCATCGCCGAAGACCGGCGACAATACGAGGCCTGGCTCGCCGCCACCTACGAACCGCCACCCTTCTGATCTGGATTGCTAATGGCGGTGGCCCGAATTTCGTTGCTGCCCACTACAGGCCGGTCCGATCCTTGATGCGCTGCCTGACCGCTGCTCTCGCGAGTTGCGTCGGACTGACTGCCACGCTGAGCGTGAGACGCGAAAGTTGCTCTGTACGTGCCATTTTAGTCGGCGTACCCTTGCCACCATGACCACCACAACCTGGCGCGATATTGCCGACCAGCTCATACCGGAGCAGGTCGGCGAGCTGGAGAGCTGGGAGGCATTGGGCGACGAGCCATCCACGCTGTTGCTGTTCGCCCGCGAGTATGCCTTGTGGAA
>DATIOT010000600.1:0-1657 GCA_035472875.1 Mycobacterium sp. | reverse complement strand
CAGCGGTCGTGCTCGGCCGTGGCAAGCAGTTCGATTTGTGCGTCGGTGAAGGTGAAATCCGTTGCTTCGCGGCCGCCTAGCGGTGCAATGACACAGCCAACCTTGCGTAAGTGAATAGGGATGTGGCGCGCTTGGTCGCGGCTGGAATTCTTGCGGGACTCGTCGAGGTCCTGCCACGTCGGTGCCGACTCACCTTTGCCGATCGCTTCCTGGCGCCAGCGCTCGTGAATCGCACGAGCTATCGGCTCGACCGATTCGTGCTGCATATCGACACCCTACGGGTTGCCGGCTGCACGGCTGCAAATTTCAGCTGCGCGCCGCGGCGATCGTGCGGCTGTGGTCGCCGGCGCACTGGGCGCGGCCATGGAAATTGTTGCGGTGCAATGAATCACCACTCGCCGACCCAATTCGACAGTTATCCGACGCGCCCTAGCGGCTGGTGCCAGACTTAGCTGGCCCACTGCTGTGCCCACTTCGGCCAAAGGGATCAGACGTGTCGGATGCGATGCAGGCTCCTGTGCCGTTGGCTGGTGGGTTTGGTCGGATGCCTGAGTATGACGCGTTTTTGTCGTATACGCATCGGGATCGGCCGGTGGCCAGTGGGATTCAGAAGGGTTTGCATCAGATTGGGCGGCGGTTGGGGCAGTTGCGGGCGTTGCGGGTGTTTCGTGATGACACCAATTTGGAGGTGAGCCCGGATTTGTGGGGCAAGATCACCGAGGCGATGGATCGGGCGCGGTTTTTGGTGGTGGTGTTGTCGCCGGGGGCGGCTGGGTCGTATTGGGTGAATCAGGAAGTCGGTTATTGGTTGCAGCGGTGGGGGCGTGAGCGGCTGTTGTTGGTGTTGGCCGGTGGGCGTTTGGTGTGGGATGGCGGTGCGCAGTGTTTTGATCCGCGGGTCTCGGATGCGGCGGTGCCGGTGTTGACCGAGCCGGGGGTGTTGCCGGTTGAGCCGTTTTTTATTGATGTCAGTGCGGATGCCCCGTGGGATGCGCATGCGGCGCCGTTGCGGGAGAAGATCACGGCGTTGGCGGCGCCGATTCATGGCAAGCCTAAGGATCAGTTGGCCAGTGATGATCTACGCGAGCAGCGCCGGTTCCACCGACTGCGCGCCGCAGCAATCGCCGGGATGATCGTGCTCACCGTGGCGGCCGTCGTCGGGGCGCTCGTCGCTGTTTCGCAACAGCGCGAAGCCATCCGGCAACGCAACCTGGCGATCGCGCAGCGGCTTGACGCGGATGCCCTGTCGATGCTCGCGGGTTCTCGTGCGGGAGGCGATATTCGGGCATTCCAGGAGCTGCTCGCCGCGCGCAAGCCGGCCGCGGGCGATCAGCGTGCGCTGCTGCACGCAGTAGGCCAACGCAGTACCACCCTCAAAGTCGTTGACACCGGCGCCGAGGTGCCAAGGGTCGCTGTGAGTCCCGACGGCCGCCGGGTGGCCACGGCCGAAGCCGTCGCAGGCGCCGACCAGGGCACGGTGCGCCTGTGGGACGCCGACACCGGCCAGCCGATCGGCGCCCCGCTCACCGGCCACACCAACAAGGTGACCAGCGTGGCGTTCAGCCCCGACGGGCGCCGCCTCGCAAGCGGCAGCTGGGACAACACCGTGCGCCTGTGGGACGCCGACACCGGCCGGCAGATCGGCGATCCGCTGAAG
>DATIOT010000599.1:0-3054 GCA_035472875.1 Mycobacterium sp. | reverse complement strand
TTGTGCGAACGGGGCGGGCACCGGCGGCGGAGCCAGCGGGTTGGCCGCCGGCGCCGGCGCCGGCGGGTCAGCCGGTGGCGGCGGCGGCAACACTAAGGGTGGTGGCGCAGGCGGGTCTGCGGGTGCCGCAACAACCCCTGGATCCCCGGGAGCCGGGTCCGGATCCGCCACGGCAGGGCCGGTGCCCAGCACCAGCAGAGCAGCGAATCCGGCTGCGTTCAGAGCCACGAAGAGACTGCTCCTCGTCCAGCTCGACATATGCATACCTCCAGTCACGTTCCTGGTTAGTGTCGCATAACGCGAAGACCAGCTACCTAATCCGCGGCTGACGGAGCGCCGACTAGTGACGCAATTTATGCCGCTGACCTGCTGAGCTATGAATTGCGTGAGCTTGCCGGCGCAACGTCCAGCGTCTGCCTGTTGGCCGCCATACCGGCCAGCGCGACCCCCATCAGGCCCGCCGAGGCGGTCAGCATCAGCGCAACACCGCGCTCATAGAACAACCCACCGGCCAGCGAGCCGGCCATGATGCCCACCTGGAACGCCGTCACGTACAGACCCGACGCCCCGTCGGGGTCGTCGGCCCCATTGCGCATCGCGGCCGATTGCATCATCGGCGACACAGCGGTCGCCATGGCGCCCCACAGCACGATCGCGCCGGTCCCGCGGCCGGGCAGAACCCCACCCCGTTCACCGGGACGGCCCCGTTCGGGCCACCGAAAATCCTCCCCGCCGGCGGCTCGACGGTCGGGGTGGGCCAGCCGATCATCATCAACTTCCCTGGGCGGGTTGACGACGCCGGCGCGGCCATAGACGCCGTCCACGTTTCGTCCGTCCCACCGGTTCCGGGCAAGTTCTACTGGATGACGCCAACGCAGCTGCGCTGGCGCCCGCTGAGCTTCTGGCCCGCCCACACCGCGGTGACCGTCGACGCGGGCGGCACGGTGTCGACCTTCCAAACCGGTGACACGCTGATCGCCACGGCCGACGACGCCACGCATCAACTGACGGTCACCCGCAACGGCACCGTGGAGAAGACCATCCCGATGTCGATGGGCATGTCGGCCGGTAATCACCAAACCCCCAACGGCACTTACTACGTGCAAGATAAGAAGCCCTCGGTGGTGATGGATTCCTCGACCTACGGGGTCCCGGTCAACTCGACGTACGGCTACAAGGTGACCGTCGACCTGGCCGTCCGGTTCGACAACGTCGGCGACTTCGTGCACAGCGCGCCGTGGTCGGTAGATGACCAGGGCAAGCGCGACGTCAGCCACGGCTGCATCAACATCAGCCCCACCAACGCCAAGTGGTTCTTCGACAACTTCGGCGCGGGTGACCCGATCATCGTGAAGAACTCCAGCGGCGGGGATTACAAGAAGAACGACGGATCCAACGACTGGCAGTCGTAACGGCCGCCCGGCCTGAGTAGCCGCGGGGCTCGCGCGGTTAATTGATCACGAACTTTCCTTGACCGCGCTTTCGCTTGCCTGGCGATTATGTATAGCATCATACATAAGCCTTTATCTGAGGAGCCGCGATGCGAAGCCCACGCGAGCGGATGGTCGTCTCTGCTGCGCTGTTGATCAGGGAGCGGGGTGCACACGCCACCGCGATCTCGGACGTTCTCGAGCACAGCGGCGCGCCTCGTGGCTCGGCCTACCACTACTTCCCGGGCGGGCGAACGCAACTGCTCTGCGAGGCGGTCGACTACGCCGGCGAGCATGTCGGCGCCATCATCACCCAGGCGGAGGGAAGCCTCGAACTGCTGGACACACTGATCGACAAATACCGGCGTCAGTTACTCGACAGTGATTTCCGCGCGGGCTGCCCTATCGTGGCGGTCTCCGTCGAAGCCGGCTTCGAAACAAGCAGAGAGCAGGATCACGAGCGGATGGCCTCGGTGATCGAGCGCGCGGCAGCGGTGTTCGACCGCTGGACCGAGCTGATCGCGCAGCGCTTCATCGCCGACGGCATACCGCCGGAGCAAGCCCGCGAGATGGCGGTATTGGCAACATCTGCGATCGAAGGCGCCATATTGCTGGCCCGGGTGCGGCGCGACCTCACGCCCCTTGATCTCGTTCACCGCCAGTTGCGCAAGTCGCTGCTGGCCGCAGTGCGGAGAAAGGAATTCCCGCGATGACTAATGAATGGAAGTCCACCGCATGCATCCTCTGCGAATGCAACTGCGGCATCGTCGTGCAGGTCGAGGATCGCAGACTGGCGCGCATCCGGGGCGACAAGGAGCATCCGGGGTCGCAGGGCTACACCTGCAACAAGGCGCTGCGCCTGGATCATTACCAGAACAACCGCGCTCGCCTGACGTCTCCGATGCGCCGACGCGCCGACGGAACCTTCGAGGAGATCGACTGGGACACTGCGATTGTCGAGATCGCCGAGGGATTCAAGCACATCCGCGACACCTACGGCGGGGACAAAATCTTCTACTACGGCGGCGGCGGGCAGGGCAACCATCTGGGCGGGGCCTACAGCGGCGCGTTCCTGAAGGCCCTGGGTTCACGCTACAGGTCAAATGCGCTGGCGCAAGAGAAAACCGGTGAAGCATGGGTCGATGCGCACCTATATGGCGGTCACACGCGAGGCGAGTTCGAGCACGCCGAAGTGTCGGTGTTCGTCGGGAAGAACCCCTGGATGTCGCAAAGCTTCCCACGAGCACGGGTGGTGCTCAACGAGATTGCCAAAGACCCGACCCGTTCGATGATCGTGATCGACCCGGTGCTCACCGACACCGCCAAGATGTCCGACTTCCACCTGCGAGTGCGACCCGGCACCGATGCCTGGTGCCTGGCCGCCCTGGCCGCCATCCTGGTCCAGGAAAACCTTTGCAACGAAGCGTTTCTCGCGGAGCACGTACGCGGCGTCGACACCGTGCGCGATGCGCTGCGTAAAGTCTCGATCGCTGACTATGCGCAGCACTGCGGGGTGGACGAAGAGCTACTGCGCGCCGCCGCGCGGCGCATCGGCACCGCCGCCAGCGTGTCGGTGTTCGAAGATCTGGGTATTCAGCAGGCACCCAACAGTACCCTGTGCTCC
>DATIOT010000598.1:0-5162 GCA_035472875.1 Mycobacterium sp. | reverse complement strand
CTACGGCCCGGACGTGGAGGATCCGCTGTACGTGCTGGCCGGCCGCGAGGAAGGGTACGTGCCGTACTACGACGAATACCCCGAAGAAGTTGCGGCCGGTAAGCGACCGCAAGGCTGAAGGCCCCGGGGGAGCGCTGCTCGCGCCGAGTGTGCGGCCAGCTTCACGTTCGGCGCCGAGTATGCGGCGAGCTTCACGTTCGTCGTCTCGGCCTCGCCACGTGTCTCGGCGGCTCACCAGGCACTATGGACGTGTGCAGTCAACCCTGTGCGGGCGCCCGGTCGCGGGCGATCGCCCGCTGATCATGGCGATCGTCAATCGCACCCCGGACTCGTTTTACGACAAGGGCGCGACCTTCACCGACGATGCCGCCAGAGCCGCCGCGCACCGGGCGGTCGCTGAGGGTGCCGATGTCATCGACGTCGGCGGCGTCAAAGCGGGCCCGGGCCAAAGTGTCGATACAGACACCGAGATCGCCCGGCTGGTGCCGTTCATCGAATGGCTACGCAGCGCCTACCCCGACCAGCTGATCAGCGTCGACACCTGGCGCTGCGGGGTGGCCAGAGTGGCCTGCGCGGCGGGTGCGGACCTGATCAACGACACCTGGGGGGGCATCGACCCCGCCCTGCCTGAGGTGGCCGCCGAGTTCGACGTCGGCCTGGTGTGTTCGCACACCGGCGGCGCTCTGCCGCGTACGCGTCCCTTCCGGGTGAGTTATGGAACGACCACCCGCGGTGTGGTGGACGACGTGATCCGCCAGGTCACCCATGCCGCCGAGCGGGCGGTAGCGGCAGGTGTGGCCCGTGACAGAGTGCTGATCGATCCGGCCCACGATTTCGGCAAGAACACGTTCCACGGGCTGCTTCTGTTGCGCCACGTGGACGATCTTGTTAAGACCGGATGGCCTGTGCTCATGGCTTTGAGTAACAAGGACTTCGTCGGGGAGACTCTTGGTGTGGAATTGACCGAACGGCTTGAGGGAACACTGGCAGCCACCGCGCTGGCAGCGGCCGCGGGAGTGCGGATGTTTCGTGTGCACGAGGTCGCAGCTACTCGAAGGGTGCTGGAGATGGTGGCCTCGATCCAGGGGACGCGCCCCCCGACGCGCACGGTGAGGGGACTCGCATGACTGCATCGGAGCTGGTCGCCGGCGACCTCACTGGCGACCGGGTGCTCGCGGCACGGCCCGGAGATATCTGGCCGGCCACTCACAGCTGGAACCGTCCCGACTGGACGATCCGCCAGCTCGAAGAGGCGAAAGCGGGGCGGACGATTTCGGTAGTGCTGCCCGCCCTCAACGAGGAAGAAACCATCGAATCGGTGATCGACAGCATCTCACCGCTGGTCGATGGGCTGGTCGACGAGTTGATCGTGCTGGACTCCGGCTCAACAGACGACACCGAGATCCGCGCCATCGCCGCCGGCGCCCGCGTCGTCAGCCGTGAACAGGCCTTGCCAGAGATCCCGACGCGGCCAGGCAAAGGCGAGGCGCTGTGGCGTTCGCTGGCGGCGACCAGCGGCGACATCGTGGTGTTCGTCGACTCTGACCTGATCAATCCGCACCCGATGTTTGTGCCGTGGTTGGTCGGCCCGCTGCTTGCTGGCGACGGCATTCACCTGGTCAAAAGCTTTTACCGACGGCCGCTCAATGTCGGCGATGTGAGCGGCAGCGCGGGCGCCACCGGTGGCGGGCGGGTCACCGAGCTGGTGGCCCGGCCGCTTTTGGCGGCGCTGCGGCCGGAGCTGGGCTGCGTGCTGCAGCCGCTCGGCGGCGAGTACGCGGCCAGCCGGGAGCTGCTGACCTCGCTGCCGTTCGCTCCGGGCTACGGCGTAGAAATCGGATTGCTGGTCGACACCTTCGACCGGTTGGGCCTGGACGCTATCGCCCAGGTCAATCTGGGCGTGCGGGCACACCGCAACCGGCCGCTGTCCGAGTTGGGCGCGATGAGCCGGCAGGTCATCGCGACCCTGCTGTCACGTTGCGGGATCGGTGACTCCGGGGTGGGGTTGACTCAGTTCTTCGCCGACGGTGACGGCTACACCCAGCACACCTGGCCGGTGTCGCTGGTGGACCGGCCGCCGATGAAGGTGTTGCGGCCACGCTGATCGCCAGGGTGTCGGCGGTATAGGGCAATATCGTGCACGTGGCGTTGGTTTTGCTGTACCTGGTCGTGCTGGTGCTGGTGGCGATCGTGCTGTTCGGCGCCGCCAGCCTGCTGTTCGGTCGAGGTGAAAAGCTGCCGCCCCTTCCGCGGGGGACGACGGCGACGGTGCTGCCTGCCTACGGCGTCACCGGCACCGACGTCGACGCCGTCAGATTCACCCAGGTTCTGCGCGGATACAAGACCAGCGAGGTGGACTGGGTGCTGGACCGGTTGGCTCGCGAGCTCGAGGCGTTACGTGGCCAGCTGGCGGCCGTGCACGCCGAGACCGACAAGCCGGACGCCGCGAAGGGTGAGGACGGCGAGGATCAGCAGGATCGGACGTGAGCGACGATGGGCTGGTTCGCTGCGGATGGGCGGATCTTCGGCAGGGAGCCGACTTCGAGCTGTACCGCAACTACCACGACCAGGAGTGGGGCCGCCCATTGCACGGCGGGGTGGCGTTATTCGAGCGGATGAGCCTGGAGGCCTTCCAGAGCGGCCTGTCGTGGCTGATCATTCTGCGTAAGCGAGAGAACTTTCGGCGCGCCTTCTCCGGGTTCGACTTCGAGAAGGTAGCCCGCTACACCGATGCCGATGTGCAACGGCTGATGGCCGACCCGGGGATCGTCCGAAACCGCGCCAAGATCGAGGCGACGATTGCCAACGCCCGTGCCGCGGCTGACCTGGGATCTTCCGAGGACCTGTCCGAGCTGCTCTGGTCGTTCGCGCCGCCGCCGCGCCCCCGGCCCGCCGAGGTGTCCGAAATCCCCTCGGCCACTGCCGAATCGAAGGCTATGGCGCGCGAAATGAAACGGCGCGGATTCCGCTTCGTCGGGCCTACCACCGCCTATGCGCTGATGCAGGCGACCGGCATGGTGGACGACCATATCCGCGCTTGCTGGGTGCCCCCGTCAGCCCGGTGAGGCCAGAGAGCCGGGTCTTTGTGCAACTGGTGACTCGAATAGGGAACAATGGAGGGGTGATTTGGCAGTTTCATGTCGGGTATGGCTGGAAATCCACTGGCGGGGCGTGCTCGGCGCCGACCAGGTCCGTGAAGGCGGGCCAGCTCGAATCTGGAGGGAGCACTCGATGGCGGCGATGAAGCCCCGGACCGGCGACGGTCCTCTGGAAGCAACCAAGGAGGGGCGCGGCATCGTAATGCGGGTACCACTCGAGGGTGGTGGTCGTCTTGTCGTTGAGTTGACGCCCGACGAAGCCGCCGCGCTGGGCGACGAACTCAAGGGCGTCACCAGCTGAGTCCACCTGGCGGAAGTCGTCGAGGCTACGCACACACCTTCCGGTAGATGTCCAGCGTCTGCTCGGCGACACGGGCCCAGGAAAATTCTTCTATGCAGCGCCGGCGCCCTGCATGGCCGTAGCGCTCCGCTTTTTCGGGGTCGGCGACTAGGGCGTTGACCGCTTCGGCCAATCTGGCGTGGTAACCAGTGGGGTCGTCGGCGTCGTAATGCACCAGCGACCCGGTGATCCCGTCGGCGACCACCTCAGGTATCCCGCCGACGTCGGAGGCCACCACCGCGGTACCGCAGGCCATCGCCTCCAGGTTCACAATGCCCAACGGCTCGTACACCGACGAGCATACGAAAACAGTTGCTGCCGAAAGTATTTCGCGAAGTTCCCCGATGGGAAGCATTTCCCGGATCCAGAACACCCCAGTGCGATTGCGGGCCAGTTCAGCTACTGCGGTCCTGGATTCATCGCCGATCTGTGGGGTGTCGGGAGCGCCCGCGCACAGCACCAACTGCACTTCGGGGCTGAATCGGTGTGCCGCCGCCACCAGGTGTGCGACGCCCTTCTGCCGCGTGATCCGCCCGACGAACGCCACCATGGGTCGGCCCGGATCGACCCCGAGCTCGGCCAGCAACGACCCAGTGCGCACCGGACCGGCCGGATACCACACATCGGTATCGACTCCGTTCCGGATGACGTGCACCAGGCTGGGATCCAGTGTCGGGTAGACCCGCAGCATGTCCTCACGCATAGCGGAGCTGACCGCGATCACAGCGTCGGCGGCCAGCACTGCGGTGTGTTCCACCCACGTCGAGACCCGGTAGCCGCCACCGAGCTGCTCGGCCTTCCACGGCCGCAGCGGCTCGAGCGAATGCGCGGTCAGAACGTGGGGGATGTCGTAGAGCAACGCGGCCAGATGCCCGGCCAGGCCGGTGTACCAGGTGTGTGAATGCACCACGGTGGCCGCAGACGCGGCATTGGCCATCATCAGGTCGGCGGACAAGGTGGACAGGGCCGCGTTGGCGCCGTGGATTCGTGGGTCGGGCTGATGGGCGAAGGCGCCGGGGCGGGGTGCGCCCATGCAGTGCACATCGACCGCGCAAAATCGGCGCAGTTGTGCGACCAACTCGGTGACGTGTACCCCGGCTCCGCCATAGACCTCCGGTGGGTACTCCCGAGTCATCATCGCCACCCGCATACTCCGCACCGTAGTTCGGCAACGACGCGGGCCGCGACTCGTGAGCCAAATACCTTGACGGACAGCCCGTCAGAAGAGCGGTCAATAGGCCGTTCCCCCTGGCAGCGGTTCGCGTCGGCCGATAGGTTAAAACCATGAGGGAAGCACCACACGTGCTGGGCATTGTCCTGGCCGGCGGTGAGGGCAAACGGCTGTATCCGCTCACCGCGGACCGGGCCAAACCCGCAGTTCCCTTCGGCGGCGCCTATCGGCTGATCGATTTCGTGCTCTCCAACCTCGTCAACGCCCGTTATCTGAGAGTCTGCGTTCTCACGCAATACAAGTCGCATTCACTGGACCGCCACATTTCGCAGAACTGGCGGTTGTCCGGCCTGGCCGGTGAGTACATCACCCCGGTGCCGGCACAGCAGCGCCTCGGTCCGCGCTGGTACACCGGCTCGGCCGACGCGATCTATCAATCACTCAACCTGATTTACGACGAAGACCCGGACTACATAGTGGTTTTCGGTGCCGACCACGTGTATCGGATGGACCCCGAACAGATGGTGCGGTTCCACATCGACAGCGGGGCCGG
>DATIOT010000597.1:0-4441 GCA_035472875.1 Mycobacterium sp. | reverse complement strand
TCGAGTCCATCTATGAAGAAAACCGCGTCTTCGAAGAGCTGTCGCTGCGTGGCTGTGTGGCGGCGCTGGACGGATCCGACGTGATCCGCGCGTCCGGCATTGGCACTTCCGGGCAGGCGCGAGAGCTGGGGCTCTCGGTTGCCGCGGAGCTGTTTGAGCTGGGCGCCCGTGAGCTGATGTGGGGAGCGCGGCAAGACCCCGCGCGAGGAAATTGAGTGGGAGCGACAATGACGACGCGAGGGCGTAAGCCGAGACCGGGCCGCATCACGTTTGTGGGCTGCGGTCCGGGCGACCCGGGATTGTTGACCACGCGGGCTGCCACGGTGCTGGCGAACGCTGCACTGGTGTTCACCGACCCCGACGTACCCGAGGCGGTGCTGGCGCTGATCGGCAAAGACCTGCCGCCTGTCTCTGGCCCGGCGCCCGCCAATCCCGTTTCGGCGAATGCGCAAGCCGCCGCCGACAGGGATCAGAGCCAGACCGCGCCCGCGGTGCTGCCCGTCGGTTCGGATATCCGCCCAGCGCTGGGTGAGCCCGCCGAAGTCGCCAAGACTCTTACCGCCGAGGCCCGTACGGGCATCGACGTGGTGCGACTGGTGGCCGGTGACCCGCTGACGGTCGACGCGGTCATCACCGAGGTGAACGCCGTCGCGCGCACTCACCTGCACATCGAGATCGTGCCCGGCCTGGCCGCCACCAGCGCGGTCCCGACGTATGCTGGGCTGCCGCTGGGCTCGTCGCACACCGTTGCCGACGTGCGCGGCGACGTCGACTGGGAGGCGCTGGCGGCGGCTCCCGGGCCGCTGATCCTGCAGGCCACCGCATCGCATCTGGCCGATGCGGCCCGCACCCTTGTCGAGCACGAACTGGCCGAGACCACTCCGTGCGTAGTGACCGCGCAGGGCACCACGTGCCAGCAGCGTTCAGTCGAAACCACGCTGCACGGCTTGACCGACCCGGCCGTGCTGGGCGGCAACGACGCGAGGCTGTCCCCCGCAAACGGGGGGGACCCGCTCAACGGACCCCTCGTGGTGACCATCGGCAAGACGGTCGCCAGCCGGGCGAAGCTGAATTGGTGGGAAAGCCGCGCACTCTACGGCTGGACCGTGTTGGTGCCCCGCACCAAGGACCAAGCCGGCGAGATGAGCGAGCGGCTGACCTCCTACGGCGCGCTGCCGATCGAGGTGCCGACCATCGCCGTTGAGCCGCCGCGCAGCCCCGCTCAGATGGAGCGCGCCGTCAAGGGCTTGGTCGATGGCCGCTTCCAGTGGGTGGTGTTCACCTCCACCAACGCAGTGCGTGCGGTGTGGGAGAAGTTCGGCGAGTTCGGTCTGGACGCCCGTGCGTTCTCCGGGGTGAAGATCGCCTGCGTCGGCGAGTCGACGGCCGATCGGGTCCGAGCTTTCGGAATCAGCCCAGAGCTGGTGCCGGCCGGGGAACAGTCATCGCTCGGTCTGCTGGACGACTTCCCGCCCTACGACAGCGTTTTCGACCCGGTGAACCGTGTCTTGCTGCCGCGCGCAGACATCGCCACCGAGACGCTGGCCGAGGGACTGCGCGAGCGCGGCTGGGAGATCGAGGACGTCACCGCCTACCGGACCGTGCGCGCCGCACCTCCGCCGGCGGCCACCCGCGAAATGATCAAGACAGGCGGCTTCGACGCGGTGTGCTTTACCTCCAGCTCCACGGTGCGGAACCTGGTCGGCATCGCCGGCAAGCCGCACGCGCGGACCATCATCGCCTGCATCGGCCCGAAGACCGCCGAGACCGCCGCCGAGTTCGGCTTGCGGGTGGATGTCCAGCCCGATACCGCCGCCGTCGGTCCGTTGGTCGACGCACTGGCCGAACACGCCGCGCGGTTGCGCGCCGAGGGCGCGCTGCCACCGCCGCGCAAGAAGAGCCGCAGGCGCTAGTGGGCTACCCGCGGCAGCGCCCGCGTCGGCTCCGCTCCACCCCAGCGTTGCGCCGCTTGGTGGCGCAAACATCGTTGGAGCCAAGGCATTTGGTGCTGCCGATGTTCGTCGCTGACGGTATCGACGAACCGCGGCCGATCCCCTCCATGCCGAAAGTGGTGCAACACACCCGGGATTCGCTACGCAGCGCAGCCGCCGATGCCGTCGCCGCGGGGGTGGGTGGGCTGATGCTGTTCGGTGTGCCACGCGACCAGGACAAGGACTCGACCGGCTCGGCCGGCACCGACCCCGACGGCATCCTCAACGTCGCCCTTCGCGACCTGGCCAAGGATCTCGGTGAGGCCACCGTGTTGATGGCCGACACCTGCCTGGACGAGTTCACCGACCACGGGCACTGCGGTGTGCTCGACGAGCGTGGCCGGGTCGATAACGACGCCACCCTGGCCCGCTACGTGGAACTGGCTGTGGCGCAGGCGGAATCGGGCGCTCACGTGGTGGGGCCGAGTGGGATGATGGATGGCCAGGTGGGCGCCATTCGCGACGGCCTGGGCGCCGCGGGCTACACCGATGTGGTGATTCTGGCCTACGCCGCGAAGTTCGCCTCGGCATTCTATGGCCCGTTCCGCGAGGCGGTGAGCTCCAGCCTGTCCGGGGACCGGCGCACCTACCAGCAGGAGCCAGGCAATATCCGGGAGGCGCTGCACGAGATCGCGCTGGATCTCGACGAGGGCGCAGACATTGTGATGGTCAAACCCGCGATGGGTTATCTCGATGTGGTGGCGGCCGCGGCGGAGGTCTCGCCGGTGCCGGTGGCCGCCTATCAAGTCTCGGGGGAGTACGCGATGATTTGCGCTGCGGCCGCGAACAACTGGATCGACGGTCGCGCCGCGGCACTGGAATCACTGACCAGCATCCGGCGTGCCGGAGCGGATATTGTGCTCACCTACTGGGCCGCGGACGCGGCCGGTTGGCTTTCGTGACGGGCGTGTGGGGCGGGTAACAATAACCAGATGAGGCTTCCGATGACATCAGCGAGGGGTACCAAGCCGAAGCCGTTGTTCTACGAATCCGGTGCCGGCTGGTATTGGGTGCTGGCGGGCCCACTCGCGGCGGCCTCGATGATTCTGATCCAAGTGTGGAGCGGTGCCGGGGTCGGGTTGCTGGTTCCGGTGATCTTTCTGGTGATGGTGTCGGCGTTCGTGGCGCTGCAAGTGAAGGCGGCGCGGATCCATGTATCGGTCGAATTGACCGAAGACGCCCTGCGCCAGGGCACCGAAACCCTCTTGATACGCGAAATTGTCAAGGTCTATCCGGAAGCCGAGCATCACGAGGCTTCCGGGAAGGAGTTGGCGCCGTGGCAGTCGGCGCGCGCGCTTGGCGAATTGGTCGGGGTGCCGCACCGCCGGGTGGGTATCGGTCTCAAGCTCACCGGGGGCCGCATGGCGCAGGCCTGGGCACGTCGTCATCGTGACCTTCGGGCGGCGCTGACCCCGCTGGTCCAGGAGCGGGTGGAGCCCGCCCGATCGGATGTCAGCGACGTCGATCGTGACGACGACGCCGGGTCACCGCAGTGATCGGGCGCTACCGGGCTCTGCTGGAACTCGTCCTGGCCTGTGCCGCACTCGTGGGGGCGGGGGTGAGCTGGCCGCACGCGCGTCACGCGGTCGGCATCGCGCCCATCGCCGACGGGCAGCCGTTCACCACGTCGTGGGTTTATGACCCGCAGCTGGTGCTGCTGACTCTGGTGTTGGTGACGACCGCCGGGGTGCTTGCCGTGGTCGGCATGGCCAGGCTGCAGCGTGAGCGGCGACTTGCTAGGCCGTCTTCCCGATGAGCGGCAGCACCAGCTGACGGCGCCTGACGATGGCGTCAGCCAGGTTGCGGAGCGCCTCGTGTACCGAGCGCGTAATCGGAAACACGGCCTCGTCATCGTCGTCGCTGAGCAGCTCGATGGCCGCGGGGCTCGCGACTAATGTCCACTCCACGCCGGCGGCACGACAGTTTTCGTCGAGCATGTACAAGAGCGAGATACCGGCCGGGGCAAAATGACTTACCCCACTGATGTCGAGCACCAGCGGGTTTTCCCCGACGATGAAACGCCGAATGTACTCGCTGACGCGATCGACATTGACGGCGTCGATCTCGCCCCGGATGGTCACCACTGTCGCCAGGTGACGGCAGTGAGCCCGAATTTGTGCGCCACTGCAGTCAAAAGTGCTTTTTCCCTGTCCAGACATGACGTTCGAAGCCGACGTGCTGAGCGGGATAGTCATGAGCGGCCCCATTCCCGGTGGCGTTGCGAGAACTCAACGCCCACCAAACCTGTCTCTACATTGCCTGCAAAATCTAAGGAGACCGAAAGCCGCGTCTAACTCTTTGCTAAAAAGCTGCTTTCGAGGCGCCTGCGGACGTCGATGACGGCAGTTTTGGGACATCAGCACCCCGACGCGAGGCAATTCGGGCGGCTGGTGCTTACCACAAGCCACACCGCGGCCCGTCACGCCGTCGCGGCGGTCGCGCTGTTACGC
>DATIOT010000596.1:0-1630 GCA_035472875.1 Mycobacterium sp. | reverse complement strand
GCCGCTTCGGTGGATTCCTCGACGGAATAGACGGATTCGATCCGGAATTCTTCGGTATTTCCCCGCGTGAGGCTGCATGGATCGATCCGCAGCAGCGGCTGATGCTGGAAACTGCATGGGAGGGCTTGGAACGTGCCGGGTATTCCCCGCGGGGATTGCGCGGCAGCCGAAGCGGCATCTTCGTGGGGGTGGGTGCCAACGAGTATTCGCACCTGCTGTCCGGCTCCGAGTCGGTCGAGGAGATCGAGCCCCACTTCATCACCGGCAATGCGCTCAATGCCATTTCGGGTCGGGTTGCCTTCGCACTCGGACTAGAAGGACCCGCGGTGGCGGTCGATACCGCGTGCAGCTCGTCGTTGGTGGCCGTCCATCAGGCCTGCCAGGCATTGCACTCCGGTGACTGCGATTTGGCGTTGGCCGGTGGCGTGAACGTCTTGCTGAGTCCGGTATCCATGATCGCCGCCTCGCGCGCCAGGGTGCTTTCCCCCGTCGGGCGATGCAAGACCTTCGACGCCTCCGCCGACGGCTATGTGCGCAGTGAAGGCTGTGGGATTCTGGTGCTCAAGAGGCTCAGCAATGCGGTGCGCGACGGCGATCGAGTTTGCGCGGTCATCCCGGCCAGCGCGGTCAATCAAGACGGCGCTTCCAGTGGTTTGACGGTGCCCAATGGGGGTGCACAGCAACGGCTTATCGCCACGGCGCTGGCTCGCGCCGGTCTCGCCGGCGGGGATGTTGACTATCTCGAGGCGCACGGCACGGGCACCGCGCTGGGTGATCCGATCGAGGTGCAGGCGGCCGGCGCCGCGTATGGTGTCGCTCGTGACGCGGACCGGCCGTTGCTGATCGGATCGGTGAAGACCAACATAGGCCACCTCGAGTCGGCATCAGGAGTCGCCGGTCTGATCAAGGTGGTGTTGTCGCTGCAGCACGAAATGCTGCCGCAGAGCCTGCACTTTGAGACACCCTCGCCGCATATCCCGTGGGACTCGCTCCCGGTGCGGGTCGTGGACAAGGCGATTCCGTGGCTGGCCAACGGCAGGCCGCGGCGCGCCGGCATAAGTTCCTTCGGGTTCACCGGCACGAACGCACACGTGCTGATCGAGGAGGCGCCAGCACAATCGGCGGCGGCCGACGAATACTCAACAGGCGACATCGCGGTGGCGCCGGAGTCGGACGCTCAAGATGAGCCGGTCAGTGTGCTGGCGCTGTCGGCGCGGTCACCGCAGGCGCTGGTGGCGTTGGCGCAGCGATACGGGGAATGGTTGAACACCCACCCAAACGTCGACATCGCCGAGGTGTGCTTCACGGCCGGGGCCGGGCGTTCGCATTTCGGGCACCGGGCCGCGCTGGTCGTGGATTCGGTTCAGAGCGCCGGTGAGGGCCTGGCCGAGTTGGCCGAGAACCGGCTGCGACCGGGTGTGGTACGTGGCGAGTGCACTGGCCGGCCGACGACGGCGTGGCTGTTCACGGGGCAGGGCAGCCAGCATCCCGCGATGGCGCGCGAATTGTTCGATGCTGAGCCGGTTTTCGCAGAAACGGTGACACGTTGCGCGGACGCGGTCAACGAGATACTGCCGCGCCGGTTGCTGGAGGTGTTGTTCGCCACCGCCCGCGAAACCGCCGGTGAGGC
>DATIOT010000595.1:0-2893 GCA_035472875.1 Mycobacterium sp. | reverse complement strand
CTCATAGCGCGGCGTTGCGCTGGTGGTTAGAACGTTAGCGAGGGTAACGATATTTCTCAATGACTTGCCCGCGGCAGAAGCTGTGAGATCGCCCACCCAGCTTGCGAACGCTACCGGCGTGCGTCGTCGGGATCGAGGGTGTCGAGCAGTCGCTGCATGGTGGCGCACATTTGCGCGAAATCGGTGGCGCCCACCAATTCCGACCATCGCGCCTCGATATCGGCCACCCGGTCACCCGCGTCGGCGAGCAGCTGTCGTCCGCGGTTGGTGAGTTCGATGAGCTTGGCTCGCCCGTCTTGCGGGTCAGGCCGCCTGGCCAGATAGCCCAGCGCGGCGAGGTCGTTCACCAGCTCAGACGTTGCCGCGAGGCTGAGCTGTGCTCGCGAGGCCAGTTCGGTAAGCCGGATGCTGCCCGTGCCGATATTGCCGAATATCTGCAAATGCGGGTCACGGATATCGCCATAACCGCGTTCGGCGCGCGGCGCCGCTAAGTCCAGGCGAAATTGTCGCGTCAACCGCACCAACAGCTGACCCACCGCTTGTCTGTCCGCCGGCAAATCAGTTGACGCCGCCACGCCACCAGACAATACTACGGTTACCGAAGTTTCGGCTTCCGAAGTAATTGGAGTGCTCATGGCCACCCCGGATGACGATTTCATTGGCACGACGCTGGGCCGGCTGCACGTGCTGCGGGCTGGGACTGGGCCGACTGTCATCCTTTGGCACAGCCTGTTCGTCGATTCACGATCGTGGGGGTCATTGTTCGACGCACTGGTGCGACACCGGACGGTGGTCGCGATCGACGGGCCCTCGCACGGAATGAGTGAGCCCGTCCGGCGCGACTTCAGCTTCGACGAATGCGTACAGGCCGCCGGAGAGGCTCTGGACCGGATTGGTGTCGGTGAGCCGGTCGACTGGGTCGGCAACGCCTGGGGTGGACACGTCGGCATTCTGTTGGCCGCTACCCAACCGCAGCGGATTCGCACGCTGACCACTATCGGCACGCCGGTGCCGGCGCTGAGCACCCGATTTCGCTGGACAAAGGCTGGGCCCCTGGTGGCGTTGTATCGGTTATCCGGCCCGACGCGGTTTCTGTGTAAGACGCTCTCGGATGCCCTGCTGGGACCCGAAGCCGTTGCCGCGCAACCGGGCCGGGCCGCGATTGTCATCGACGCATTCCGGCAAGCCGACCGGGTCGGCATGTATCACGCCGTGCGATCGATGATGCTGAAGCGGCCAAGTCTGAGCGATCTGCTGCCGGGCGTCGTCGCGCCGACCCTGATGTTGGCCGCCCGAGATGATGACGAAGGCTGGCCGCTGCACGAGGCCGAGGCTGCCTGCGCCGCCATGCGCAACGCCCGCGCAAGGGTGCTTTCCGGCAGCGCTCGGGTGGCGCCTCTGTTGCTGGATGCCGAACTGATCGCACAAACTTTGGTTGAATTTTGGTCCGAGACAAAACCGATCGCCAGCCCGTAACGAGCTGGCGATCGTACGTCAGAGCCCTCAGAGCAGTCCGAGCAGTCGCAGGTCGTTGACGTACTTGGCGATGATCTGCGGCGAGATGTGCGGAATGTCTTTATCCGGGCCCACTTTCGCGTCCTGGACCGCCGCACGGAACCGGTCGGTAGGGGCCATCGACCCGTTGATCGGCACTGAAGGCTTCTGATAGTTATGCAACAGCGGCAACAGCGAGGCGTTGCGTTGCTTTTCGGGCAGGGCTCGCAGGGTGGTCTCGAACCGCTGCAACCAGTCGCGGTAGTCACCGATGCGCTGGATGGAGCAACCGTCGTCGATCAGCCAGTCGACGAACTCGTCGAACCCGATGCCATCGTCGTAGGGGTTCATCACGTGGTAGGTCTGGAAGCTTTCCACGTTCTGGGCCCCCAGGGTGGAGATGGCCTCCGCGATGAACTCGACGGGCAGACCGTCGTAGTGGGCGCGCTGCCGGTTGCCATCGGCCTGATCATTGGGGAGCTCGTAGAACGAACCGGGCGCAATACCGGTGGCCACCAGGCTCAGGATCATCCGGGTGAACATGTCCGGCACATTAAGCTGACCCGCATAGGTGGTGTCGGCCAGGATCATGTCGCAGCGGAACACCGCGACCGGCAAGCCGCACAGGTCGTTGGCCTCGCGCAGCAGCACCTCGCCGGCCCACTTGCTGTTGCCGTAGCCGTTGGCGTAGCTGTCGTTGATCTGGCGGGTCGCGCTGATGGCCCGGATGTCGGCGTCCTCGTTGAACTTCGCCGGCTCGATTTGATCGCCGACCCCGATCGTCGACACGTAGGTGTACGGCTTCTGCTTGGTGGTCAACGCAATCCGGATCAGCTCGGCGGTGCCCAGCGCGTTGGGTCCGAACAGCTCGCTGTAGGGCAGCACGTGGTTGACCAGAGCGGCAGGGTCGACGATCAGGTCGACGGTGTCGGCCAGCCGCTGCCAGGTCTGCTGGTCCAGGCCGAGGTTGGCCTCGCCCTTGTCGCCGGCGATAACCTCCAGGTGGTCGGCGGCCAGTTCCCGGTAGTGCGCCAGCAGCTTCGGGTCGCCGCTGTCGAAGGTCTTGTCCAGCCGGGCCCGCGCATCCTCGTCGGACTTGGCCCGCACCAGGGCGATCACCCTGCCGTCGACCAGGTCCATCCGCTCGAGCCATTCCAGCGCCAGGTAGCGGCCCAGGAAACCGGTCGCGCCGGTCAGCAGGACGGTGCGCACCTCTGCACTGGGCCCCGGCAGCGTTGGCGCGGCAGCCAGTGTCGATGCATCGATGAACTTGTCCAGCGTGAGGTCACTCGCATGCACCTCGACCGCGTCGCGACCGTGCACCGAGGCGAAGGAGGGCCGCTTCTTGCCCTGCCGCTCAGCCTCGATGTAGTCGGCGATGGCCTGCAGGTCGTTGGCC
>DATIOT010000594.1:0-3196 GCA_035472875.1 Mycobacterium sp. | reverse complement strand
ATTCGGGCCTCAACGACACGAAGGCGGTCGCCGCTGCGCGCGAGATCTGGCGGTCGATCAACCGGCCGAATCTGGTCGAGAACATTCTGCCCACCCGGCCACGCGCGACCCTGGTGCTGCGCAAGGACGCCGACCACTCCATCAACCGGCTACGCCTGCGCAAGCTCTAGCAACCGCGAAAGCCTCGAATGGCCGGAGCGGGGCAGCGCTCCGCAACATGCAGCGGAGGCGCCCCGCACCGGCGGGACGGGAGGCTACGTCGCCAGGCGTCGCACTCCCAGGTACTGCAGTGCCGCGAACCCCGCGGTGTAGACACCGCTGGCCAGGGTCGCTGCGACCCCCGTTGCGGTCATCGGCACTGCTTCAGCCGCGACGACCGCGACGAGGGTGTACACGATATTGGCCACCACGACGGCGATCCCGGCGCGGCGCAAGTTCGGCAACGCCGCCAGGCTGAACACCACTAGGCCGTAGAGCACGAAGAATGCGCCCATGCCGTATTCCTGAGCGGACGTCAGGCCGGTCAGCGACGAGAGTGGGTCGGCGACGAAGGCGACGGCCAGACCGCACAGTCCCGTCAACGTGGCATCGGCACGCATGGCGAAACGCAGCAGCGAGTCGGTCGAGTCATACAGAGGCCTGGTTGCCAGACCAGAGACAGCGGTCATGTGATTACTCCTCGCGATGGCGGTTTGTGTCGATCTGGTTTGAGCGTGCCGCCAGTGCACTGCCATATCGACGCGTGGCACTGCCAACTACTGCCACCCAAAGAATGACCAGGGATTTCTTCCACGTATTCCCGCCCACGAGCTAAATCCGGGATTAGATCGCGGTCGCTTCGACGACGCTGAACGGCGATACCGTTTCGACCACCCGCGTCACCTGAAAGCCGCACACAACGTATTCGTCGCCAAGCCAGTGCCGGATGGCCCGACTTTTTCGCGGCCGTTGCACGGCCCGCGTCCGTCGCCAGCCTAATCGCTGGAAACCGCGACACGCCCGCGCAAATCGGCGGCGACGAGCCGAGCTGCGGCGTTCTGCCAGTTGTGTAGCGAGCGCTGCGGGACCTCAGTCACCAACCACTGCCAGGCCTGCCGGGCGGTCGGATCCAGACCTGCGGCGGTGGCGTTCTGCGCGTACGCGCGTACCCCGACGACGTAGGGGAAATACAGCGAGTTGTAGTACCGCCACTGCTCGGTGGTTCCGAAATCACCGCCGTTGCGCGGTTTGAGCCGCCCGATGCCGTCGGCGAGAACAGCCTTGAGCTCGTTGGCCCGCTCCACTGGGTGGTCGGGTGCGCCCCGCGCGGCCAGTCGCTCATCGATCACGGGCAACGCGGTCAGCGGGCTGGCGACCAGTTTGGTCAGGTCAGCGTAGTGGCCCAGGGCCCGGCGGGTGAGCCTGACGAAGGTTTCGTCGTCGACGTCAACGAGTGGATCGATCGACCGCAACGGCAACGCCGCCCCGGTATGCCGCAACGCGGCCCGGTCAGCTCGCAGCGTGGGCGATTTCGAGAACGCCAGCCGATCCAGCACCCCGGCCAGCGGATCGGCCAGCATCTGCACCGCGATCGCGATCGCCAGCGTGGTGAACAGCAGCACCGTCAGCGGGATCTGCGCGCTGGGCTCATCGCGGGTTAGCGCCAAGCCGATCAGCACTTGGCCACCGAACAGGGTCGCCACCGCGGAACCGCCGACGAACGAGCGCAGCATGTCGGCGCGTAGCGCCTGGCCCTCGTCGAAGGCGTCCCACAGGGCCACCGCCACACCGAGCAACAGCACGTCGAAACCCGTCGACGCCAGCGCCAGCCAACTGGGCAGCAGGCCCAGTGGAATGATCAGGATGGCGTTACCCAGTGCGAAAAAGAGCGTCGCGACCACGATCACGCCGGCCACCGACACGGGCTGGGCAGTGCGCCTTACCAGTGCGGCGAACATCGCGCCGAGCGTGGAAATCGAGATCACCGCGAACATCAGCAGGTGACCGGCGCGCAACGGTCCGTCGACGCTGCCGGCCATCATCGCCCCGAACAGGGTGAGCGCACCAACGCCGCCCACCTGCAGCAACTCATGCGTGCGCGCCCGCCAGTGATCGCACGGCCGGGACAGTTCGACGAGCACTGCGAACCACGCCACGCTGGGCAGGGCAACCAGGTAGATCTCGAGCCGGCTGAGCAGCGCCGCGTGCGCAACGGTGGCGGTGCGCACCGCGTCAAGCGCCACCACCAGCGCAAAACCACACAGTCCGAGCGCCGCCAACGCCAGCACCGGCTTACGCGGGTCACGGGACAACAGGTACAACCCGAGCCACCCGCTCAGCGTGAAGACCACTGCCGATAGCGCAGCCATGCATCTAGTGTGGCACGCACGCGGCCTGCCGCTGAGTCTCCTGCTACTTGCCGTACCGGCGATGCCGCTGGCTGTAGTCACGCAGTGCGCGCAGAAAATCGACCCGGCGGAATGCGGGCCAGTGCGCTTCTGTGAACCACATCTCCGAGTACGCGCTTTGCCACAGCAGAAAGCCGGATAGGCGTTGCTCCCCTGACGTGCGGATGACCAGGTCGGGGTCGGGTTGGCCAGAGGTATAAAGGTTTTCGGAGATGGCGTCCACCGTCACCGCGTCGACGAGTTCCTCGGCCGTGGCCCCGTTGGCAAGTTCCTTGCTCAATAGCGCTCGTACAGCGTCGACGATCTCCCGGCGGCCGCCGTAGCCGACCGCGACATTGACGTGGAAAGGTGCCACGGCCGGCGTGGACTCCACCGCGCCCCGCAGCCGGCGGGCGGGTTCCTCGCCGATCAGCTCGAGATCCCCAACGGTCCGCACACTCCAACGATTGGCCGGCGCACAGATCTCCTCAACGACATCGGTGATGATCTCGATGAGCGCGGCCAGCTCGTCGGGATCTCGCTGCAGGTTTTCGGTGGACAGCAGGTAGACGGTGGTCATTTCGATACCGGCCGCCTGGCACCAGCGCAGCATCTCGGCGATCTTGGCTGCGCCCATCCGGTAGCCATAGCTGACGTCGTCGTAGCCCGCGTCGCGCGCCCATCGCCGGTTTCCGTCGCAGAGCACCGCGATGTGCCGGGGCAATTCGGATTTCGAAGCGGCCAGACCCTGCCTCAGACGCAGCTCGTCGACGCGATACAACGGCTCGTTGAGCCGCGGCGGGATGATCTCCACGGAGATTAACCCTACT
>DATIOT010000593.1:0-4269 GCA_035472875.1 Mycobacterium sp. | reverse complement strand
GACACACTTCACCTGGCTGCTTGTGGCACTGCCCCTGGCGGGTGCCGCAATCCTGTTGTTCGGCGGCAGGCGCACCGACGCGTGGGGCCATCTTCTGGGCTGTGCCACCGCCGTCGCGGCGTTCTGTGTGGGCGCGACGCTGCTCGCCGACATGCTCGGCCGGGACGGGGCCGACCGCGTCATCCACCAGAGGGTGTTCAGCTGGATTCCGGTCGGCCAACTCCAAGTCGACTTCGGGCTGCAGATCGACCAGCTGTCCATGTGTTTCGTGCTGCTGATCACTGGGGTCGGGTCGCTGATCCACATCTATTCGATCGGCTACATGGCCGACGACCCGGACCGCCGCCGATTTTTTGGCTATCTCAACCTGTTTCTGGCCTCGATGCTGCTGCTGGTGGTCGCCGACAACTACGTCGTGCTCTACGTCGGCTGGGAAGGCGTCGGCCTGGCGTCCTACCTGCTGATCGGTTTCTGGTACCACAAGCCGTCGGCGGCCACGGCGGCCAAGAAGGCGTTCGTGATGAACCGGGTCGGAGACGCCGGTCTGGCCCTGGGCATGTTCCTGATGTTCAGCACCTTCGGCACACTCTCGTATGCCGGCGTCTTTGCCGGCGCACCGGCCGCCAGTCGCGGTGCGCTGACCGCGATGGGGTTGCTGTTGCTGCTGGGCGCCTGCGCCAAGTCCGCCCAGGTTCCGCTGCAGGCCTGGTTGGGTGACGCGATGGAGGGTCCCACGCCGGTGTCGGCACTGATCCACGCCGCCACCATGGTGACCGCCGGCGTGTACCTGATCGTGCGGTCCAATCCGCTCTACAACCTGGCGCCCGACGCCCAACTGGCCGTGGTCATCGTCGGTGCCGTCACGTTGCTGTTCGGGGCGTTCATCGGCTGCGCCAAGGACGACATCAAACGCGCCCTGGCCGCATCGACGATAAGCCAGATCGGCTACATGGTGCTGGCCGCCGGCCTGGGCCCGGCCGGCTACGCCTTCGCGATCATGCATCTGCTCACCCACGGTTTCTTCAAGGCCGGTTTGTTCCTCGGGTCCGGCGCGGTGACCCACGCGATGCACGAAGAGCAGGACATGCGCCGTTACGGCGGTCTGCGCACCGCCCTGCCGATCCCGTTCGCCACGTTCGGTCTGGCATATCTGGCGATCATCGGTGTGCCGCCGTTCGCGGGCTTCTTCTCCAAAGACGCCATCATCGAGGCGGCGCTGGGCGCCGGCGACACCCGGGGCTACCTGCTGGGCGGGGCCGCGCTGCTGGGTGCCGGGGTCACGGCGTTCTACATGACGCGAGTGATGCTGATGACCTTCTTCGGCGAAAAGCGTTGGGCCCCGGGTGCCCATCCGCACGAGGCGCCGAGAGTGATGACGTGGCCGATGATTCTGCTTGCCGTCGGCTCGGTGTTCTCCGGCGGCCTGTTCGCGGTCGGCGGCAACCTGCAGCACTGGCTCGAGCCGGTCGTCGGGACTCGGGAAGAAGGTGCGCACCCGCTGCCGGCCTGGGTCAGCAGCACCCTGGCATTAGCGGTCGTGGCGGTCGGTATCGCGGTTGCCTATCGGATGTATGCCACCAGGGCCATCCCGAGGATGGCCCCGGTCCGGGTCTCGCCGCTGACGACGGCCGCACGCGCCGACCTCTATGGCGATGCCTTCAACGAGGAGGTGTTCATGCGCCCTGGCGCGCAACTAACTGATGCGCTGGTTGAAGTCGACAATTCGGGTGTGGACGGCCCGGTCAATGCGCTGGCGGCACTGGTGAGCCGGACCTCGAATCGCCTGCGCGGACTGCAAACCGGATACGTGCGCAACTACGCGTTGTCGATGCTGGCAGGTGCGGCACTGGTGGTCGCGGCGATCCTGGCGGTGCAGCTGTGGTGAACTCGAACGTTCCGTGGCTGAGCGTGCTGTGGCTGGTGCCGCTGGCAGGTTCGGTGCTGATCATCCTGATGCCCCCCGGGCTGCGGCGGCTCGCCAAGTGGACCGGGTTGGTCGTCAGCGTCCTGACACTGGCGGTGTCGATCTTCATCGCGGTCGGCTTCAAGACCGGGGGCGCCGCGTACCAATTCGTCGAAAGCCACCGCTGGATCCCGGCGTTTGGCGCCGGATACAGCCTCGGCGTGGACGGCATCGCAGTGGTGCTGGTGCTGCTGACCACGGTGCTGATTCCCCTGCTGCAGGTGGCCGGCTGGAACGACGGCGGCGAGCGCACCCGCGGCGTGCACGCCTACGTCGCCCTGACGCTGGCCATCGAGTCGATGGTGTTGATCTCGCTGATCGCGCTGGACGTGTTGCTGTTCTACGTGTTCTTCGAGGCCATGCTCATCCCGATGTACTTCCTCATCGGCGGCTTCGGTCAAGGTCCCGGCCGGTCCCGCGCCGCAGTGAAGTTCTTGCTGTACAACTTGTTCGGCGGCTTGATCATGCTTGCGGCAGTGATCGGGCTGTACGTGGTGACCGCGCAGAGCGGTCCGGGCTCGTTCGACTTCCGTGACATCGTGGCCGGCTTCTCGTCGGGCCGCTACAGCGCGGATCCCGCGGTGATCAAGGCGCTGTTCTTGGGCTTCATGTTCGCATTTGCGATCAAGGCCCCGCTGTGGCCGTTCCACCGCTGGCTGCCCGACGCCGCGGTCGAGGCCACACCGGCGACCGCAGTGCTGATGATGGCGGTGATGGACAAGGTCGGCACCTTCGGCATGCTGCGCTACTGCCTGCAGTTGTTCCCAAGCGCCTCAACGTATTTCCGCCCCCTGATCGTGGTCTTGGCCGTTATCGGAGTGATCTACGGCGCGATCGTGGCGATCGGCCAGGCCGACATCATGCGCCTGATCGCCTACACGTCAATCTCCCACTTTGGGTTCATCATCTTGGGCATCTTCGTGATGACCAGCCAGGGGCAGAGCGGGTCGACGCTGTACATGCTCAACCACGGCCTGTCCACCGCGGCGGTATTCCTGATCGCGGGGTTCCTGATTTCCCGCCACGGCAGCCGGTCGATCGCCGATTACGGCGGCGTGCAGAAGGTAGCTCCCATCCTGGCCGGCACGTTCATGGTGTCGGCCATGGCCACCGTGTCGCTGCCGGGTCTGGCCCCGTTCATCAGCGAATTCCTGGTCCTGTTGGGCACATTCAACCGGTACTGGTTGGCGGCGGCATTCGGCGTCACCGCGCTGGTCCTCTCGGCCATCTACATGTTGTGGCTCTACCAGCGCGTGATGACCGGACCGGTGGCTCGCGGCAACGAACGAATCGGTGATCTGGCGCCACGCGAAATGATCGTCGTGGCACCGTTGATCGCGCTGCTGATCGTACTCGGGGTCTACCCCAAGCCGGTTCTGGACCTCATCAATCCCGCAGTCGAGAACACCATGACCACCATCGGCCAGCATGATCCCGCGCCGCGCGTGCCAGTGGGTGCCTCGGCACCGGCCCAAGCACCCCGGACAGCCGAAGGACCGCACTGATGACCCTCCCCACCCCCAGCGTCGAGTACTTTCTGCTGTGCCCGATGCTCATCGTCTTCGGAGTCGCAGTGGCCGGCATACTGGCTGAAGCGTTCTTGCCCAGACGAATTCGCTACGGCGCCCAGGTGACGCTTGCCCTCGGCGGTTTGGTCGCAGCATTTATCGCGGTCGTCGTGGTGGCCCGCTCGGTTGAGGCGTCCGGTCGCAGCGCGGTTTTGGGTGCCGTGGCCATTGACCGCCCGACGCTGTTTCTGCAAGGCACCGTCCTGCTGGTCGCGGTGATGGCGGTGATCTTCATCGCCGAACGCAGCGCTGGCGGCCAGGGCCGCCAAACCAACACGGAAAGCCAGGTGGCAGTGGCGGCGGGGGCCTCCGGGCGCAACGCCGGATTGGATTCCTTTGCCCCGCAGGCGTCGGCGGTCCCGGGCAGTGAAGCCGAGCGCGAGGCCGAGCGGGCCGGCGTCGCCCAGACCGAGCTCTTCCCGCTGGTGATGCTGTCCGTCGGCGGCATGATGGTGTTCCCCGCGTCCAATGACCTGCTGACGATGTTCGTCGCGCTGGAAGTTCTATCCCTGCAGCTGTACCGGATGTGCGGGCTGGCCCGTCATCGCCGTCTGCTGTCCCAGGAAGCGTCAATGAAATACTTCCTGCTGGGCGCCTTCTCATCGGCCTTCTTCCTCTACGGCGTCGCGTTGCTCTACGGCGCGACGGGCACGCTCATGCTGCCCGGTATCCGGGATGCGCTTGCCGCCCATGGCGATAGCTCGATGGCGTTGGTCGGCGTCGCGCTGCTGTCGGTAG
>DATIOT010000592.1:0-1788 GCA_035472875.1 Mycobacterium sp. | reverse complement strand
GCACCCAGATCATCGAGCGGATCGATTGGGACCAAAGCACATTGACCCATGAACCTCAGGTACTGGGCCAATCCGCCCACCTGTGGTCGCGCACCTCGTTGAAGCCCGCGGACGTCGACGTCGCCGAGCTATACGACGGGTTCACCATGAACTGCCTGTCCTGGATCGAGGCGCTCGGATTCTGCGGAATCGGAGAAGCCAGGGATTTCCTCGACGGCGGCAAGAACATCGCTCGCGACGGCCTGTTGCCGCTCAACACGCACGGGGGGCAACTGTCGCACGGCCGCACCCACGGTATGGGTCTGCTGCATGAGGCCGTGAGCCAGCTGCGCGGCGAGGCCGGGGACCGTCAGGTCGTCGACGCCCGCGTGGGCGTGGTCAGCAGCGGTGGCCTCACGCCCAGCGGCGTGCTCTTGCTGCGGGCCGACGCATGAGTGGGCCCGCACCACGACCCAGGGTCGTGATCGTCGACGGCGTACCGATGTCAGCTCTCGTCGCCGAAGCCGAGGAGCCCAAGGCTGTCATCGTGGCCATCCACGGCGGAGGTACCACCGCGGTGTATTTCGACTGCCCGGGCCACCCGTCTTTCTCCTTGTTACGGACCGGCGCGGCAGCCGGATTCACCGTGGTGGCGCTCGATCGGCCCGGCTATGGCAGCTCGGCTCCCTACCCTGAGGCGATGACCCGGCCGGAGCAGCGGGTCAAGCTTGCCTACGGCGCGGTAGACCGCATCCTGGGGCAACGGCCACGCGGTGCCGGGCTGTTCTTGATGGGCCACTCGGGCGGATGCGAACTGACTATGCGGATGGCCGCCGACGGGCGCGGTGGCGATCTGCTGGGCATCGAATTGGCAGGCACCGGCCGGCATTATCACCCCGCGGCCCGCGAAATGCTGAAGACAGCTACTCGAGAACGTCGCCCGCCGGGTCTGCGCGACCTGTTGTGGAAACCGGAAAGGTTGTATCCGCCCGAGGTCCTCACCGGGGCCACGGTTTATCCGGGGGCTCCGCCCTATGAGGATCTGATGGTGTCGAACTGGGCCCGACAAGACTTTCCGGCGCTCGCCCCCGCCGTGCGTGTTCCGGTGCATTTCAGTATCGCCGAACACGAAAGGGTTTGGGAGACCGATGATTCAGCGGTGACCGAGGTCGCGGCCATGTTCTCCGGCGCGCCACGGTTCACCGTCTATCGTCAACCCGACGCGGGACACAATCTCAGCCTCGGCCACACCGCCCCGGCCTACCACGCGAAGGTCCTTTCTTTCGCCGAGGAATGTGTCGTCACCCGCTCCTCGAACGTGACGCCACAGTCACTCTCGGACCCGAACGTGACTGTGGCGTCACGTTCGACAGATGAAGAAGCCGATTTGGAGGCGGGTTGAAAGTCGGATTCATCGGGTTGGGCAGTCAGGGTGGACCCATGGCACGGCGGATCGTCGAGGGCGGCTACCCGATGACGCTGTGGGCCCGCAGGCCCGCGACGCTCGAGCCGTTCGCCGACACCCCCGCGAAGGTCGCCGAGTCACCGGCGGAAGTCGCCGCGGCCAGCGACCTGGTGTGCCTGTGCGTCGTCGGCGACGACGATATCGAGGAAATCACCGGCGACCAACACGGCGTGCTGGCGGCGATGAAGCCCGGCAGCATCATCGCGGTGCACAGCACGGTGCACCCCGACACCTGCCGGAAGCTCGCGAAAAAGTTTGGCGCCCGCAATGTTTCGGTCATCGACGCACCGGTGAGCGGCGGTGGTGGCGCGGCCTCGCAGCGGCGTCTGCTGGTGATGGTCGGC
>DATIOT010000591.1:0-3680 GCA_035472875.1 Mycobacterium sp. | reverse complement strand
GTCGGCATCGTCACCATGGACGGCGTAATCAGGCGCCCACCGGTGATCGACTACAAACTCGTCGATGTCCCCGAGCTGGGGTATTTCGCCACCGACAAGCCGCATCCGCGCGGCGAGCTGCTGGTGAAGTCGGCGACCGCCACGCCCGGGTATTACAGACGGCCCGAGGTCACCGCGCAGGTCTTCGACGACGACCGGTATTACCGCACCGGCGACGTCATGGCCGAGGTCGCGCCGGAGCAGCTTGCCTACGTCGACCGGCGCAACAACGTGCTCAAGCTGCCCCTGGGCGAGTTCGTCGCGGTGGCGTATCTGGATTCGGTGTTCGCTGGCGCTGCGCTGGTGAGACAGGTCTTCGTCTACGGCAACAGCGAACGTCCCTATCTGCTGGCGGTCGTAGTCCCCACCGCGGATGCGCTGGAGAGGTTCGCCGACGACGCCGCCGGACTCAAGGCCGCGCTGAGCGAATCGTTGCGCCAGACAGCGAAAACCGCGGAGTTGCAGTCCTATGAGCAGCCGGTCGACTTCATGATCGAGACGGAACCGTTCAGCGCCGATAACGGGCTGTTGTCCGGGGTTGGAAAGCTGTTGCGGCCCAAGCTCAAAGAACATTACGGCGAGCGACTGGAGCAATTGTACGCCGACCTTGCGGCGACCCGCGTCGATGAGTTGCGCGCCCTGCGAACAGCGTCCGCAGACCGCGCGGTCCTCGACACGCTGACCCGTGCTGCGCAGGCGTTGCTGGGCTTGACCGGCTCGGCGCCCGAACCCGACACGCATTTCATCGATCTCGGCGGCGATTCGCTGTCGGCGTTGACGTTCTCCGACCTGCTGGGCGACATCTTCGGGGTCGAGGTGCCGGTCGGGGTCATCATCGGCCCGGCAAGCAACCTGCGTCAGCTCGCCGACTACATCGATGCCGAGCGTGGCTCTGGAGCCAAACGTCCCACTTCCGCGACCGTGCACGGGCGGGACGCCACCCAAATCCACGCCAGCGACCTCACGTTGGTCAAGTTCATCGACGCGCAGACCCTTGCCGACGCCGCGTCACAGCCGTCGGCAACCGGCGAGCCGCACACGGTCCTGCTCACCGGCGCCAACGGCTACCTCGGCCGATTCCTATGCCTGGATTGGCTACAACGGCTCTCCGAGACGGACGGAAAGCTGATCTGCATTGTGCGGGGCAGCGATGTGCAGACAGCGACGAAACGGCTGGAAGCCGTTTTCGACAGCGGGGATGCGCAGCTGCTTGCGCAGTTCCGGGAACTGGCCTCAGAGCGACTGGAAGTCATCGTCGGCGACATCGGGGAGGCGAATCTTGGCTTGGATCATGCAACTTGGGATCGGCTGGCGCAGACCGTCGATCTGATCGTGCACCCGGCTGCACTGGTGAACCACGTCTTGCCCTATGACCAGTTGTTCGGTCCCAACGTCGTCGGCACCGCCGAGCTGATCCGGTTGGCGATCACCGCTCGGATCAAGCCAGTGACCTACCTGTCGACCGTGTCGGTGGCCATGTCGGTCGACCCAGCCGTCTTCGTTGAATACGGTGATATTCGCGAAACCAGCGCAGTGCGACCGATCAACGGCTCGTATGCCAACGGATATGGGAACAGCAAGTGGGCCGGTGAGGTGCTGCTTCGCGGGGCACACGATTTGTGCGGGCTGCCGGTGGCGGTGTTCCGCTCGAGCATGATCCTGGCCCACAGCCGCTACGCCGGGCAGCTCAACGTTCCCGACGCGTTCACCCGGCTGATATTCAGCCTGCTGGCGACGGGCATCGCACCGCAGTCGTTTTACCGAAGTGGGGGCGTGGGCAGCCGGGCACGGGCGCACTACGACGGTCTGCCCGTCGACTTCGTCGCGGAGTCGATCACCACGATCGGCGAGCAGTGCGCCGCAACCCCATCCTGGGGGTTCCGGTCGTTCGACGTGATGAACCCGCACGATGACGGCATCTCGCTTGACGTGTTCGTGGACTGGATCATCGACGCCGGTCACGATATCCAGCGCATCGACGACTACGCCGAATGGCTCGCGCGCTTCGAAACCGCATTGCGCGCATTGCCCGAGAGGCAGCGTCAACTTTCCGTTTTGCCGCTGCTGGACGCATACCGCAAACCAGAGCAGCCGCTGCGCGGCGCGCCCGCACCGACCGAGGTGTTCCGCGGTGCGGTGCGGGCAGCGAAAATCGGTGCGGACGAAGACATTCCACACTTGTCGGCATCGCTGATCGACAAGTACATCGCCGATCTGCAGCACCTTGGTGTGCTCCCGGAAGGATCCTAGATGTCCGCTGATACCCGTGAAGAGCGCCTCGCGCGCCGCATCGCCGGTTTGTACTCCACCGACCAGCAGTTCGCGGCAGCTAAACCCAGCGAGGCCGTTGCCGCGGCGATCGAAAAACTCGGGCTGCCGCTGGTGGAGATAATGCGCACGGTGATGCAGGGCTACCAAGACCGTCCCGCACTCGGCCAACGCGCCGTTGAGTTCGTCACAGACCCGCACAGCGCCCGTTCCACCGCGAAATTGCTCCCCCAATTCGAAACCATCACCTACGGCGAGCTGTGGAACCGTGTTGGTGCGCTGACGAGCGCCCTGTCGAACGTGCGGCCCGGTGACCGCGTCTGCATCCTGGGCTTCACCAGCGTCGACTACACAGTCATCGACATGGCTACTGTCCCCCTCGGCGCGGTGTCGGTGCCGCTGCAGACGAGCGCGCCAATCACGCAACTGCGGCCAATCGTCACCGAAACCCAACCGGCCGTGATCGCCTCGAGCATCGACTATGTCGACGCCGCCGTCGAACTGGTGCTGACCGGCGACGCGCCTAGAACGTTGATCGTGTTCGACTACCGCCATGAGATCGATGAGCAGCGCGAGGCCTACGACGCCGCCCGGGCCCGGCTCACTGAAGCCGCCAGCCCGGTGTTCGTGGAAACACTCGCCGAGGCTCTCGAACGCGGACGGGCGCTGCTCGCCGCGCCGGAGGCCACACAGGACAACGACGCGTTGGCGTTGCTGATCTACACCTCCGGCAGCACGGGCGCTCCGAAGGGCGCCATCTACACACAGAGCATGGCGAGCAAGTTGTGGCGCCCGGCCAGCTGGGGATGGGCAGACAGTGTCGAACCGTCGATCACGCTGAGCTTCATGCCCATGAGCCACGTCATGGGACGCAGCAGTCTGTATGGCACGCTGGCCCACGGCGGCACCGCCTACTTCGCGGCCAGAAGCGACCTGTCGACGTTCCAGGAAGACCTCGCTCTGGTGCGGCCCACCCAGCTTAACTTCGTGCCGCGGGTCTGGGACATGCTGTTCCAGGAGGCGCAAAGCGAGCTGGATCGGCGGTCGTCCGACGGCGCCGACGTGGCGTCGGATGCCGAGGTCGTCACCGACGTGCGGACACGTCTGCTCGGTAACCGCTACATCACGGCGATAACTGGCGGGGCTCCGGCTTCGCGCGTACTGAGGGCATGGGTCGAGTTGTTTCTCGACCTGCACCTGATTGATGGCTACGGTTCGACAGAGGCCGGCGGGGTATTTCTCGACGGACAGTTGCGCCGCCCACCGGTGATCGACTACAAGCTCGTCGACGTGCCTGAACTGGGCTACTTCCACACCGACCGCCCGCACCCCAGAGGTGAGCTGCTCCTCAAGACGACGAACATGTTCCCCGG
>DATIOT010000590.1:0-2337 GCA_035472875.1 Mycobacterium sp. | reverse complement strand
GTCACCGACTTCACCGGCACCGAGGAAACTTTGCAGACGGCAGTCGACAAGCTCGGCGGCCTGCATGTTGTGGTCACCACCGCCGGCGGTGGCATCGCCAAGCGCACCCTGACGAAGTCCGGTCCCCACGACCTTGAATCCTTCCAATCCGTGATCGATCTCAACCTCATCGCCACCTTCAACATCAGCCGGCTCGCCGCAGCGCACATGGCCAAGAACGAGCCGGAAGACGATGAGCGCGGCGTCATCATCAATACCGCTTCGATTGCGGCCTTCGAGGGCCAAATCGGACAGGTCGCCTACACCGCCGCGAAGGCGGCGATCGCGGGCATGTGCCTGACCATGGCGCGTGATCTGGGGTCGATGGGGATCCGGGTGCTGGCAATCGCCCCAAGCCTGTTCCTGACCGGGCTGACCGCGATGGTTCCCGACGAGATGGCGGCGTCGCTGACCCGCGACGCGGCCTTCCCCAAGCGGATGGGCCGTCCTATCGAATACGCGAAGCTGGCGGCCGCCATCGTGGACAACCCGATGCTCAACGGCCAATGCCTGCGGCTGGACGCGGGACAGCGGTTCGCGCCCAAGTAGATGCCCCCGGCAGTGGCCTCCCCGCAATAAGTACACTCTTTAGGCAGCCGCCCCGGTCCCCCCGGAGCGGGGCAGGCAACCAGCCCGGCAATGATGCGGGCTGGTTAGCGGCGCGAGGAGGGCCCCATGGGTATCGCACTGACCGACGACCATCGCGAACTCGCCGAGGTAGCCCGCGCGTTCCTGACCTCGCAAAAGGCGCGCTGGGCAGCGCGATCGCTGCTCGATACGCCCGACGAGAACCGGCCTGGATTCTGGCAGGACATGGTGGAGCTCGGCTGGCTCGGCCTGCACGTCGACGAAGAACACGGTGGCTCAGGTTACGGGTTGCCCGAACTCGTGGTGGTGATCGAAGAACTCGGTCGTGCGGTGGCGCCGGGACCGTTCGTCCCGACCGTGATCGCCTCGGCGGTGATCGCCAACGACGGTACCGCCGATCAAAAGTCGCGGCTGCTGCCCGGGCTGATCGACGGAACCGTCACCGCGGGTATCGGCCTGGACAGCCAGGTCATCGTCAAGGATGGCATCGCCGACGGTGAGGCCGGAATCGTGTTGGGTGCCGGGCTCGCCGAGCTGTTGCTGATCGCCGCCGGTGACGACGTTCTGCTGCTGGAACGCGATCGCGCCGGTGTTTCAGTCGACGTGCCCGACAACCTCGATCCGACTCGGCGTTCCGGACGCGTCCGCCTGCAGAACGTGGGTGTCGCCGCCGAGGAAATCTTGCCGGGCGCGCGGGAATCGGCCCTGGCCCGCGCGCGGACGTTGCTAGCCGCTGAGGCGGTGGGTGGGGCGTCCGACTGTGTCGAGGCAGCGGTCGACTATGCGAAAGTGCGCCAGCAATTCGGCCGTACCATCGCCACTTTCCAAGCGGTGAAGCATCATTGCGCGAACATGTTGGTGGCCGCCGAGTCGGCGATCGCCGCGGTATGGGACGCCTCGCGCGCGGCAGCAGACGATGAGGGGCAGTTCCGGCTTATCGCCGCGGTGGCCGCGGCGCTGGCATTCCGGGCCTACTCGCGAAATGCCGAACTCAACATTCAGGTGCATGGCGGCATCGGCTTCACCTGGGAGCACGATGCACATCTGCATCTGCGCCGGGCGCTGGTGAGCGCGGCACTGTTCGGCGGTGATGCACCGGTCCGCGATGTCTTCGATCGCACCGCGGCCGGCGTCGTCCGGGAAAACAGCCTTGACCTGCCGGCCGAGGCCGAAGAACTGCGCACCCGGATCCATGCCGACGCTGCCGAGATCGCTGCCCTGGACGAGAAGGCCCAGCGCGACAAGCTGATCGAGACGGGCTACGTGATGCCACACTGGCCCAAACCGTGGGGTCGTGCAGCCGACGCGGTGGAACAGTTGGTGATCGAGGAAGAGTTCCGCGCGGCAGGCATCAAGCGCCCCGACTACTCGATTACCGGATGGGTGATACTGACCCTCATCCAGCACGGAACCCCCTGGCAAATTGAAAGATTCGTGGAGAAGGCGCTGCGTCAGGACGAGGTCTGGTGCCAGCTGTTCTCCGAGCCCGAAGCCGGGTCGGACGCGGCATCGGTCAAGGCCCGCGCCACCCGGGTGGAGGGCGGCTGGAAGATCAACGGGCAGAAGGTGTGGACCAGCGGGGCGCAGTATTGCGCGCGCGGCCTGGCCACGGTGCGTACCGATACTGAGGTGCCCAAGCACGCCGGCATCACCACTGTCATCGTGGACATGAACGCTCCCGAAGTCGAGGTGCGCCCGCTGCGGCAGATG
>DATIOT010000589.1:0-1573 GCA_035472875.1 Mycobacterium sp. | reverse complement strand
GTAAGGAGTCCGATGTTCGATCTCGAGTAAGCAGGAGATAAACATGAGCACAAACATGAGCTTGGACAACGCCTCACACCCCGGTAGACCGGGGCCCGACGAGTTGGTTCCGTCGCGCTACGCGCTGCAGGTCGGCGACATTGACGTGCTGGTGGTCAGCGATGGAGTGCTACCAATACCAGCCCCGGTTTTGGCCACCAACGGCGACCCGGCCGTCCGGGCGGCCTGGCTGAACGACATGTTCCTGCCGCCGGACGTGCTCGAGTGGCCGCTGAACGTGGTCGTGGTGCGTAGCGGCGGCCGGACCATACTCATCGACGCTGGGCTAGGGGTGGAGTACCCGGACGCCCCGCGGGCCGGGCGGTTGGCCCTGCGACTGGAGGCCGCCGGCATCGATCTCGCCTCCGTGACCGACGTGGCGCTTACCCACATGCACATGGACCACATTGGCGGGCTGCTCGCCGACGCGGTGAGGGACCGGCTACGTCCGGACCTGCGGGTCCACTTGGCGGCCGCCGAGACCAAGCTCTGGGCGTCGCCCGATTTCTCCCGGGTCTCCATGCCGCCGGGGTTCCCGGACGCGATTCGGCGGGCGGCCAAGCGGTTCTTGAACGAGTACAGCCGTCAGATGCGGCCCTTCGATACGAAGTACGAGGTGGCGCCGGGGGTGCTCGTCCAACGCACAGGGGGCCACACCCCCGGACATAGCGTGGTCCGCCTAGCGTCCCGCGGCGACCGGCTGACGTTCGCCGGCGACGCCGTGTTCCAGGTCGCGTTCGACCACCCCGACTGGCACAACGGCTTCGAACACGACCCCGAGGAGGCCGCCCGCGTTCGGGTCCGTCTTTTGCGGGAGCTGGCGGCGACCCGCGAGCCGCTGGTCGCCACTCACCTGGCATTCCCGTCCGTCTGCCATGTGGCGGTCGCCGGCGACGTCTTTCGTTGGGTACCGGGCCCCTGGCAGTATTGACCGCTTGTTGGGTCAGGGCCGAACTAGACGACCGCATGCGTTTGAACAACTGGTCGATCGCTGCCTCGTGCGACACCGGCTTAGGCTTCGGCTCTCCACCGCGAGCAGGTCGATCATCTCGCGCCCGCGCCGCACCGGCTTGCGCTCCGGCAGCATGCAGGTGTAGGGGCTCTGCTCGGGATCGATCCGGCATTTCAAGCGGCGCGTCATGGGCGGTATGCAGGGTGTCCCCACGCCGTTTTGCTTTTCGGCCGCAACCCTCTGATCGACCTGCCCGGTTTCATAGGATAACGCTGCATCTGCTCACGGCAGCAAGTGGCGGCACTTTTCGGACATGCCGGCGCAGCCTGACGATGTCTGCTGTTGAGGGTAGAACGGACATGCCGCGCGAGCCCTGCCACTTCCGGTTTTGACCCAGGCCGTGTGAAAACGTTTTTCCCTCCCCAAAAACTGCACGCAACCGGGCGCGATCCACGTCGACGCAGCATATTTTTGCTATCGAGTCTGGAGTCAATCCGGGCGCAACCTCGGGCCACGCTGAGCGACCTGAACGGTCACACGGCGCGCACAACAGTACACGCTCCTCACGCCCGGATCGCCGCG
>DATIOT010000588.1:0-7594 GCA_035472875.1 Mycobacterium sp. | reverse complement strand
GGTGATATAGGACGACGCGTCGCTGGCGAGGAAGACGACCGCGGCGTCTAGCTCGTGCTGCCGGCCGAGTCGCTTGAGCGTGGACGTCTGGTCGATGAACTCGTTCAGCATGTCTCCCGGTATTGCCGCTGTCATTTCGCTCTCGAAGTAGCCGGGCGCAATCGCGTTGACCCGGATCCCCTTTCGGCCCGACCATTGTTGGGACAGGTCGCGGGTCAGCCCCATGACGGCAGCCTTGCTGGCCGAGTAGGCAGCTTGCGGCGCATACGATTTGATCAGGCCGAGCACGCTCGCGATGTTGACGATGCTTGAGCCGGGCTGCATGACGCGGGCAGCCGCTTGGGCCATCCAGTAGGTGCCCAGCAGGTTGACGTCGACGACGCTGCGGAATTGCTCTGGCGTTTCCCGTAGCGCCGGAACGGCGGTGCCGACGCCGGCGTTGTTGACCAGGATGTCGAGTCGGCCGAACTCCGAGACCGCCAACTCGGCGAGCGCAGTACATGCCTCCGGATCGACGACGTCGGTGCGCCGAGTGCGCACCTTTTGCCCGCTCGGATCGAGTTCGGTTGCAAGCGAACGGAGTTGGTCTTCGCGGCGGGCACCCAGGACGACCGAGGCGCCGGCGTCGAGCAGCGCGCGGGCGAACCCTCCCCCCAGTCCGGAACTTGCGCCGGTCACGATGGCGACCCGGCCATCCAACTTGAATCGATCGATGATCGTGCTCATCACGCCACCTCCACGGCATCCAGACCAGTCGCAGCGAGCCGGACAACCTCGGCGTCGAAGTTGCCGAAATCTTGGCCGGCCATCATCCCGCGGGCCGAGCGTTCCGTGACGCCCTGGATGATGACGGCGAACTTGAATCGCGCGAACGCCTCGTAGAACGGCACCGTCGAGACGTCGATTCCTGTTCGTTCGGCGTAGCGGGCGAGGAGGTAGGAACGCGGGGGAAAACCTTGCAACGACGTAACGGTCGGCACCAGCGGAATCGCGGGTTCGCCGTTTTGCCGCCAATAGAACAGCAGCAGGCCCAGGTCGGCCAGCGGATCACCGATGGTGGAGAGCTCCCAATCGAGCGCGGCCGCGACGCGACCAGGATCGGCGGAATCCATGAGGCAGTTGTCGAGGCGGAAGTCGCCATGCACGATCGCCGGCGGCGGGCTGGCCGGCAGGTTCGCCTCCAGCGCGGCGGCCAGCGCATCCAGTTCCGGGACGGATCGCAACCCGATGGCTTCCGACTGCCCCTTCCACCTCCGGACCTGCCTGGCGAGGAACCCCTCCGGTCGACCGAAATCCTGCAGCCCGACCGAGGCGGGTTCGATGCCGTGCAGCTCGACGAGCGTGTCAACGAGCGCGTCGGCGATCTTGCGCCGATCCTCCGGTGTCTCCGCATATCCCGGTGGCATAGCCTCGCGGATGACGTGACCCTGCACTTTCTCCATCACGTAAAACGGCGTTTCCAGCGTTTGCGCCGACGGTTCCACGTAGATGATCGATGCGACCGGTACCCGGGTTGTGACCAGTGCGCGCTGCACGCGCGCCTCGCGTGCCATATCGTGCGCACTGGGCAGCAACTCTCCCACCGGCGGCCGGCGAAGGATCAAATCCCCTGCCGCAGAGCGTAGTTCGAAGGTCAGATTGGACTTCCCCCCGGAGATCAGCCGGGCCTCGAAGGTGGCCCAGCGTTCGTCGACGGTGGCTGCGGCGAGCACCGGGCCCAAACGGGTTGGGTGGAGCAGCGATTCGATGTCGTTCAACGATTGCCCCGTTCTCGTAGCTCACGCCGCAGGATTTTTCCGGCGACGTTCTTAGGGATCTCGTCCACGAATTCGACCAGCCTCGGGTACTTGTAGGCCGCCATCTGAGACCTGGCGAACTCGATGAGTTCATCGCCGGTGACGGCGGTGTCCGGGTTGCGCGACACGAACGCTTTCACCGTCTCACCGCGGTACGGGTCGGCGACCCCGACCACCGCCACCTCCCGTACCGCCGGGTGGCCGTAGAGGACGTCCTCAACTTCGCGGGGCCAGACCTTGTAACCGGAGGCGTTGATCATGTCTTTCTTTCGGTCGACGAGATAGAACCAGCCGTCGGCATCCATGAACCCGACGTCACCGGTGCGCAATTCGCCGCCGACGAACACCTCGGCGGTCTCCTGCGGCTTGTTCCAGTAGCCCGGGCCAACCTGCGGACCGGTGACGGCCAGCTCGCCGACCTCACCGACGGCGACCGCGGCGCCGTCGTCATCGATGACACGGGCGGTTGTGGAAAAAACCGGGACCCCGATCGACAACGCGCCCGAACTCGCGTCGACCGGCGCCTGCCTGCTTGGTGGCACGAGATGGGTAATCGAGGCGCTTTCGGTCAGCCCGTAGGCGTTGTGCACGTAGCAGCCGAGCGCTCGCCCGACCGTCTCGGCGACCGTCGGCGGAATCGCCGCACCTCCCGAGTAGACGGCGCGGAGCGACCGGAAGTCGTCTCGGCAAGCTCCGGGCGCGGCCGCAAGCGCGCTGAACGCGGTGATCGCACCGATGGTGAAGGTCGGTCGGTGCTCCCGGATCGCGTCCAGCATCACCCCCGGCTGGAATCTGTGGGTCAGCACCAGGGGCGCACCGAGCAGCAGTGACACCGCAAGGTGACCTACCAGGCCGGTGACGTGGAACAGCGGCGCGATTCCCAGAATGGTGTCGTGGCGGGTCAGACCGATCCAGTCCCGGTACACCTGAGCGTTGAAGACCAGGTTGCGGTGCGAGTTGACCGCGCCCTTCGGCTTTCCCGTCGTGCCGGAGGTGTAGATCAGCACCGCAGGGTCGGCGGCGCTCAGTCCGGGCGACGGCAGTGTGCGGCCCACGTTGTCGCCGATGACCTCGCGCAGGTCCAGAGTGTCGTCCGGATGCGGGCGCCTCGTTCCGCGGAACAGTCGCGGATCGTTGCGGGTCTGCCAGTCCCGCGCCGAAGTGGTGATCACCGTGCGGATGCCGGTCGGCACGGTCGCGATAACCTCGCGGGCCACCTCCTCGTAGAGGTCGTCGAGCACCACCATCGCGACGGCGCCGGAATCGGCGAGCAGATGGGTCAGCTCACGTGCGCGGCTCATCGGGTTGACGGCGACCGCGGCGCCGCCCGCCTTCCACGCGCCGATCATGCCGATCACATAGGCCGGATCGTTCTGGGTGAAGAGCGCCAGCCGGTCACCGGGGCCGAAACCTGCGCCGACCAACGTGGACGCAAGTGCGGTCGCGGCGTTGTCCACGTCGCGCAGTGTGAGCGTCGCGTCGAAGTACCGGATCAGCGGAGCGTCCGGTGCCGTGTCGCACGACGCCTCGAACATCGCTAGTGCGCTGTCGAAATCGGTGGTGATATCGGTTGGGCTGCCCGCCGGATACAACGGGAGCCAGGGCCTGTCTGTACAGGTACTCATGTGAGCGCAATCGAGCTGACGGGCGAGCCGCTCGCACGGTGAGTTCTCAAGGCTGCCTGGACGCATTCGGGCCAGACGGTGCGCGGCACGGTCATTGTCGGGAGCCGTTTCTCGCCTTGAGCCAGTCGACGATCCCGGGGCCCAGAACGCGCTGCGCCTTGCCGCCGACAAACGTGCCGATGTGGCCCCCGGGCACACCCAGCTCGGTGTAGTCCGAGGTGCCCAGCCTTGGCCCGACCCCACGAGTGGTCGAGTTCGGGACGACCACGTCGCCCTCGGCGTACACGTTCAGCACCGGCATGGTGATGTTGCGCAGATCCACGCTGCGCCCGCCCAGCACCAGCTCGTTCTTGACGAGCTTGTTGTCCTGATAGAGGTCCTTGAGCCACTGCCGGGCGACCTCGCCCGGCGTCGAGGGCCGATCGGCCATCCAGCGCTCCATGCGCAGGAAGTTCAACAGCCTGCGGTCGTCACCGAGAATGGAGAGCAGGTCGACGGTGTACTTGCCGGCGTTGGCCACCGGATCCATCATCAGGAAGCCCAGCCCTACCGAGTCCCCGGCCACGGTGCCGTGCGCGGCAACGTAGCGATCGATGTCCTCGCCGGTAAGGCCCCGCGCCCACAAATTCATGTACGCGGTGCCCGGTTGCGGGCAGCCGGCGTCGCCGTGGAAGTCGAGCGGCGTGACCGCCAGGGTCAGGGTCGCCAGCTTGTCCGGAAAGAGGGCGGCGTAGCAGGTCGAGAACACCCCGCCCTGGCAGATGCCGAGCAGATTGATCTTGTCGACGCCTTCGCGCTCGCGGATGACGTCGACGCAGTCGTCGAGGTAGCCCGACACATAATCGTCGATATTTGTCCAGCGCTGTGCGCGCGTCGGCAGCCCCCAGTCCACCATGTACACCGTCAGCCCCGCGTCGAGAAGCTTGCGCACGAAGGAGCGATCCTGCTCCAGATCGATCATCTGGTAGCGCCCGACCAGCGCGTAGACGACCAATACCGGGATGCCGAGGTCGTCTTCGACGGTCGGCAAGTACCGGTAGAGCCTCACCATGTCATCGCGGTAGATCTCCTGCTTCGGTGTCGTCGCGATCGCCAGCTCATCCTCGGAGAAGTTGGCCAGGGCGCTGAACCCGTGCCACATCGTGCGCGGTACATCGCTGGCTTCGCGGACGACCGATCCGGGTGTGATGCGAATCGCGGCCATTGCGTGGCGGATCTCGGACGGGCTGACAGTTGTCGTCATGCTTGCTCCCTCGTTGCGATTTCGGATCCGTTGGCGGAAGCCCGCTTCCGTTTCGCCGGAGTCGCGTTGGTTGCGCGGTCGCGGCGAAGCGAGCGCATCTGTCGTTTCAGCAGCTGGATTTCGCGGTACGCCTCGTCGAGGTCACGACGCGTCACCAGCCCCACCGCATCTGCCGCGAGCGCAATCAGATTCTCCAGGCGAAGCTGGTGTTCCGTCGTGGCGCGGACCAGCCGTGCCGTGGCCGCGATGCCGTCACCGGACTGCATCGCGGAATGCATTGCCTGGCCCAACGCGAGCGTCCATACCCGCAGCAGCCCCAGGGGCGAGTCGATGGTCTCGCCCTTCTTACTCACCTCTGCCAGCCGCGCTACAGCGAGCCGTGGCGCGTTCCCGACCGCGGAGCCGGCCACACCCAGATAGCCGGCCAACGCGAGCTGCCACTCATACTCGGCCTCGGCGAGCGCGCGGACGTTGTCGAACATCGTGCGGGTGGTAGCGAGACCGAGGGCATCGGCCAGCGCGCCAAACGCACGGTCCACGCCGGTCTGCAGGGAGTTGGCGTGCGGCTGGCCGAATTTGGGCAGGTAGCCTTCAGCGAACTGCAGTGCGCGATCGACCGAAGTAGTCAACACAGGTGCCTCCAATGCGTGATTTCTTCAACCGTGACACCGGGTGCTACGCCTCACACCAGGTCAATTGCTAGTCCTGGCCTGGCACCTTATCTATCAATTCGATCAATCAATCTGATGAAATCTAGTCCTTGTCCTGTATGGATAGGCGTCCTACCGTTAGGCCATGGAGCTACGTCACTTGCGGTACTTCTCGGCGGTGGCCGACACCTGCCACTTCGGCCATGCCGCCGAGCAACTCCACGTCGCCCAGCCGGCATTGTCGTACACAATCCGGCAGTTGGAAGGCGAGCTGGACGTCACCCTGTTCAACCGCACCACCCGACAGGTGGCGCTGACCGCCGCCGGCGAATTTTTCCGCGGCGAGACCGAACGGATCCTGGCCGATGTCGACGCCGCTGTCGACGGTGTCCGCCGAATCGGCGCCGGGCGCAGCGGGCTGGTTCGGCTGGGGCTGACCGGGACCGCCGGCTTCTCGCATCTGCCCCGGATCGCCCGGGTGGTCAGGCGGGAACTGCCGGGGGTGGCCCTGGAGATCCGCGCCGACCTACTCACCCCAGTCCAGTGCGACGGGCTGCGCACCAGCGCGCTGGATCTGGGTGTATTGCGCCCGCCCGCCGTCGGCGAGGGCATCGAACTTCGCACCATCGACGTCGAGCCGCTGGTACTGGCGGTCGCGGTCGATCATCGGCTGGCGGTCGAACCCGTCGTGGCGATGTCCGACCTGCGCTCCGAGCCGTTCGTGGCCTATGCCAGCCCCGATTCGGCGGTCAACGACGCGGTGCTGCGCAGTTGCCGGCAGGCCGGGTTCGTCCCGCACCGCGAACACCAGGCCGCGGGCACGGCCGTGTTGCTGGCCCTGGTCGCCGCCGGACTCGGCGTGGCCGTCGTGCCGGCTTCAGTGCGGTCCCTGCCGCTGGACGGTCTGGTTTTCCGGGACCTGCCCGACGCGGGCACCGTCGAACTCGCCCTGGCCTGGCGCCGCGGGCAGGACAAGCCGGTCGTGGAGGCCGTCGTCGACGTCCTGGAAGCCGCGTTTCCGGTCCCACTCTCCGCTGGGAGGCCGCTATGAAAATCACCCGCGTCGAGGCGATCCCGTTCGCCATCCCCTATGTCAAACCGGCGATATTCGCCTCCGGAGAGGTCCACGCCGCCGAACATGTGCTGGTGCGGGTGCACACCGATGACGGGTTGATCGGTGTCGCCGAGGCGCCGCCACGGCCGTACACCTACGGCGAGACCCAGGCCGGCATTGTCGCCGTGATCGAACAGATCTTCGCCCCGCAGCTCGTCGGGCTCACCTTGACCGAGCGTGAGATGGTCGGAGCGCGGATGGCCCGCACGGTGGGCAATCCGGCCGCCAAGGCCGCGGTCGACATGGCGATCTGGGATGCGCTGGGCCGCACCCTGGGCCTGCGAGTCAGCGATCTGCTGGGCGGCTACACCGACCGGATGCGGGTCAGCCACATGCTCGGTTTCGCGGAGCCCGCCGCCATGGTCGCCGAGGCCGAGCGGATGCGGGAGACCTACGGCATCACCACCTTCAAGGTGAAGGTGGGACGACGCCCGGTGTCGCTGGACACCGCCGTGGTGCGCGCGCTGCGGGAGCATTTCGGGGACGCCGTCGAGCTCTACGTCGACGGCAACCGGGGCTGGACGGCCTCGGAATCGCTGCGCGCGATGAAGGAGATGGCCGACCTCGACCTGCTCTTCGCCGAGGAGCTGTGCCCGGCCGACGACGTGCTGGGCCGGCGCTGGCTGGTCGGGCAGCTAGATGCCCCGTTCATCGCCGACGAGTCGGTCCCCACACCAGCGGATGTGACCCGCGAGCTGCTCGCCGGTTCGGCCACCGCAATCAGCATCAAGACCGCCCGCACCGGCTTCACCGGATCGCAGCGGGTGCATCACCTCGCCGAGGGACTCGGCGTCGAGGTCGTGATGGGCAACCAGTTCGACGGACAGCTCGGTACGGCCTGCGCGGTCACATTCGGCGCCGCCTATCGGCTCACCTCGCGGCGGGCCGGTGAGTTATCGAACTTCCTGGACATGAGCGACGACTTGCTGGCCGAGTCGCTGCGGATCCGCGACGGGGTACTGTGCGTGCCGCCCGGTAGCGGTCTCGGCGTTGAGATCGATCCGGACAAGCTGGCCCGCTACCGCGCCGACCGATAAACCCGAGGAGACAAGCAATGACCGCCTTCGACACCCCGGCCGAGCAAGCCAGCGCCGCCGCTTCGGGCGCCTCGGCCACCGCGCGGTTCGTCACCGACAAGGCAGCGTTCGCCGCCGTCAAAGACACCC
>DATIOT010000587.1:0-4594 GCA_035472875.1 Mycobacterium sp. | reverse complement strand
CGGCGGGGAGCTGAACGCGTTCACCGCCAAAGAGCACACCTGCTACTACGCACACGTGCTGGACAGCGATCTGGAGCTGGCCGTCGACCTGGTCGCCGATGTGGTACTCAACGGTCGCTGCGCCGCCGACGATGTCGAGCTGGAACGCGACGTCGTCCTCGAGGAGATCGCAATGCGCGACGACGACCCGGAGGACGCGCTGGGCGACATGTTCCTGGCGGCGCTGTTCGGTGACCACCCGGTGGGCCGGCCGGTGATCGGCACCGCGCAATCGGTGTCGGCGATGAAGCGGGCCCAACTGCACTCGTTCCATGTGCGGCGCTACACGCCAGAACGGATGGTTGTCGCGGTGGCCGGCAATGTCGACCACGACGAGGTAATCGAGCTGGTGCGGGAGCACTTCGGGTCGCGCTTGGTGCGCGGGCGCCACCCCATTGCGCCGCGCAAGGGCGCGGGACGCGTGAACGGGAGCCCCGGATTGATGATGGGCCACCGGGACGCCGAGCAGACCCACGTGTCCCTGGGCGTACGCACGCCCGGACGGAGCTGGGAGCATCGCTGGGCGCTATCGGTGCTGCACACCGCGCTGGGCGGCGGGCTGAGCTCAAGGCTGTTCCAAGAGGTTCGTGAACTACGCGGGCTGGCCTACTCGGTTTACTCGGCGCTCGACATCTTCGCCGACAGTGGAGCGCTGTCGGTGTATGCCGCCTGTTTGCCTGAGCGTTTCACCGACGTCATGCGGGTGACCAGCGAAGTGCTCGAATCGGTGGCACGCGACGGCATCACAGAGGCGGAGTGCCGAATCGCCAAGGGTTCTTTGCGCGGCGGGCTCGTCCTCGGGCTGGAGGACTCCAGCTCTCGGATGAGCCGGATCGGCCGCAGCGAATTGAACTACGGCAAACACCGCAGCATCGAGCACACCTTGCAGCAAATCGACAGGGTTACCGTCGAGGAGGTCAACGTGGTGGCCCACCGGGTGCTGCGCAAGCGCTATGGCGCTGCCGTTTTGGGTCCTTATGCCTCGAAACGATCGCTGCCCCAACAACTTCGGGCGATGGTAGATTAGCTGGATGGCGCTGGTCAGCCAGATGGTACTGGGCTTTTGGGACATCATGGTGCCCATCGTGGGTGCGCCAATGGCCGGCGGCCCCGGCACCTCAGCGTTGGCTGCGGCGGTGACAAACGCAGGTGGACTCGGTTTCATCCCCGGCGGGTACCTCAGTGCGGAGCAGTTCGCCGACGACATCGCCGCCGCTCGCGCCGCCACCACCGGCCCGCTAGGTGTCAACCTGCTTGTCCCCCAACCCAGTGTCGCCGACTGGGTACAGCTGGACTACTACGCGGAAGAGCTCGAGGACGTGGCCGACCACTACCAGGTCGAGGTCGGTCGGCCCGAGTTCGGTGACGACGACGACTGGGAGCGCAAGCTCGAGGTGGTGGCCGACGTGCGCCCGGAGTTGGTGTCGTTCACCTTTGGTGTGCCGTCGCCGGATGTCATTCGTCGGCTCGGCGCGTTGGGATTGTTGGTGATGGTCACGGTGACGTCGGCCTACGAGGCCGGAGTGGCCATCGCCGCAGGCGCGGACAGTCTGGTGGTTCAGGGCCCGGCTGCCGGCGGGCACCGCGGCACGTTCGCGCCCGACATGAACCCTGGTACCGAGTCGCTGCACCAGCTGATCGATAGGATCCGCAGCGTGCACGACGTCCCGATCGTCGCAGCCGGTGGACTGGGCACCGCTGAGGACGTCGCCGGCGTACTGCGCAGGGGGGCGGTGGCCGCGCAAGTCGGCACCGCGTTGTTGCTCAGCGACGAAGCGGGCACCAACGCCGCGCACCGCGCTGCCATGAAAAATCAACTCTTCGGCAAGACAATCGTCACGCGTGCGTTCTCGGGTCGGTATGCCCGCGGTCTGGAGAACGAATTCATTCGTATGTTCGATAACGTGGCGCCACTGGGCTACCCCGAGGTCAACCAGATGACGCTGCCGATCCGGGAGGCGGCGACCGATCGGGAAGACCCGAACGGGATGAGCCTATGGGCGGGAACGTCGTTCCAAAAGGCGCGTCCCGGACCTGCGGCCGACATTATCGCCAGTCTGATCGACTAGCGCACCGTGCCAGAGCTGTCGCGCCGGCGGGTGTTGTTGGCCGCCATGGCTGTATCGGTGCTGACCGCCTGCGGGCGCGCTCCCGCTGTGCCCGGGGCGGATCCGTCAGGGGGTGTATGAGCGGCTCGATGAACTGGAGCGCCAGTACAGCGCGTACGTGGGGCTTTTCGCGGCGGATCTCGAGTCAGGGCGCACCTTGGCGCATCGCGCTGACGACCCGTTCGCGATGTGTTCGACATTCAAGGCCTATGCTGCGGCGCGGGTGTTACAGAAGGCCCAGCGCGGCGAATTAGATTTGCAGCAAGGCGTTTTCATCGATCCCACGGCGCTGCTGCCCAACTCCCCGATGATGGCACCGCAGGCGATCGGGGACCGCCGGCCATCACCGAATTCGCTCGCTCTATCGGCGATGACCGCACCAGGTTGGACCGGTGGGAGATTGAGCTGAACACGGCGATCCCTGGTGACCCGCGCGATACCAGCAGCTCGCCGACCCGCTTCGTTCGCTGATCGCCGAGACGACGAGGTCGGTGCTGCCGTGGCTCACCGGATAGGGTTGAGCGTCAGGCCAATACGCTCGCCGGATCGGTGAACGGCAAACCCAGATCGGCCGCGACCTGTTCGGACAGCAGCGCGCCGTCATGCGTCGAAAGCCCTTTTGCCAGAACGGGATCCGAGCGGCAAGCCGCCTGCCAGCCGTGATCGGCGAGCTTGAGTACATAGGGCATCGTCGCGTTGGTCAGCGCGAAGGTCGAGGACTTCGGCACCGAACTGGGCATGTTGGCCACGCAGTAGAACAGCGTGTCGTGTACGGCGAACGTAGGGTGGTCATGGGTGGTCGGCCGCGAATCTTCGAAGCAGCCGCCCTGGTCGATGGAGATATCCACCAGCACCGCACCTGGCTTCATGTGTGCGACAAGCGAATTCGAGATCAGTTTGGGAGCTTTGGCACCAGGCACCAGGACGGCTCCGATCACCAGGTCGGCACGTTTGACGGCACCTTCGAGCTCGTACGCTGACGAGTAGCGAGTGCCGATCTGGCCACCGAACTCCGCGTCAAGTATCCGAAGTTTGTTGATGTTGACGTCCAGAACCCTGACCGTCGCCCCCATGCCGCTAGCGACCCGGGCAGCGTTGTAGCCCGCCGTGCCGCCGCCGATCACCACGACATCGGCGGCCTTGACACCCGGCACCCCGCCCATCAGCACACCGCGCCCGCCTTGGGTCCGCATCAGGTGATAGGCCCCGACCTGAGCGGAGAGCCGACCGGCGACCTCGCTCATCGGGGCCAGCAACGGAAGTGCCCCGTCAGCGGTCTGGACGGTCTCGTAGGCGATCGACGTTGTGCCGGACGCCAATAGCGCATCGGTGCAAGCGCGCGAAGCGGCCAAATGCAGGAACGTGAACAGGATCTGGCCTTCTCGCAGGCTGCCATATTCATCCGGCATCGGTTCTTTGACCTTGAGCAGCAGGTCGGCGTCGGCCCACACTTGCTCGGCGGTGCTGATCAGTTGGGCGCCAGCCGCCTTGAAATCCGCGTCGGCGATTGCCGAGCCTTCTCCGGCACCTGCCTGGACGAGCACCTCGTGGCCACGGCGCGTCAGTTCGGCGACGCCGGCCGGGGTGATAGCGACCCTGAACTCATTGTTCTTGGTCTCGGTCGGAATGCCGACTCGCATGTTCGCCCCCTGGCACCAGATCCTTCAGCTATGACTCAAGTGTGAAGAAAGTTCGGAGAGTCCTCAAACATGCTGACGATAATTCTATAGAGTGGTTAAATGGCTGATAAATCGGCGGACCTGACGGGCCGCTTGGGTGACTCACCGAAGGATGTTCGGCCCGCTGATCTCGATGATGTGGACCGCAGAATCCTGAGCTTGCTGCACGCCGATGCGCGCATCACCAACAACGCGCTCGCCGAGATGGTCGGGATCGCACCGTCGACGTGTCATGGCCGCGTTCGGCGCTTGGTAGACCTCGGCGTCATCCGGGGGTTCTACACCGACATCGACCCGGTCGCGGTGGGAATGCCATTGCAGGCGATGATTTCGGTCAGCCTGCAGTCCAACGCGCGCGGGAAGATCCGCAGCTTCATCCAGCAGATCCGCAAAAGGCGACACGTGATGGACGTCTACTTCCTCGCCGGCGCCGACGATTTCCTTTTGCACGTCGCCGCCCGCGGCACCGAGGACCTGCGCTCGTTCGTGGTCGAGAACCTGAATGCCGATGCCGACGTCGCCGGCACCCAGACGTCCCTCATCTTCGAGCACCTGCGCGGGGCGGCTCCCATTTAGGCCATTTAGACAGGCCGTTTGGCTGGTTATGATCGTCGAATGACTGACCCGTGCGTGACGGCCACCGTGCAGATCGATGCCCGTCCCGACGTGGTGTATGAGCTCATCACAGACCTGCCGACATTGGCTTCGCTGGCCGAGGAGGCGGTGGCGATGGAGTGGCGCAAAGGTAATGGGGTTCGTCAAGGGGCG
>DATIOT010000586.1:0-16911 GCA_035472875.1 Mycobacterium sp. | reverse complement strand
CCGCGCTCGGCCGCGGCATTGTTCGTGACAGCGGGAGCGTTTGGAGTCACGCTGGCAATGAGCGGCTCGGCATAGTTTGCCCGCCAGACGTCGGCGGCTCCCTCGATATCGTCGAGATCGGCCATCAGGTCGGCGCGCGCGCCAAGGCGGCGCCGGATGTCTTCGGCTGCTGCGTGTTCGACGCGTTGCCCGTCGTAGTAGGGCTCCAGGAACTGCCGGTCGGCGGAGATCAAGTAACCACGTACGCCGGTTTCCTGGTCGCGTAGTGCCGACTGCAGTTGGCTTGCCGCCAGGCGGGCTGGCTTCATGTCGTCGCTCAGCGCGCGCTGCACCTCGTCGGTGCGATTGAGCAACAAATAAGCGGTCACGGCACCCGCGAACACCACCGCACCCATGATTGACAGCACCAGCGCCTGCCATCCCCGCAGGGTGAGCCTCGGTTCATGCACTCGCTGCGGCAGTGGCGGCGGCACAGGGTTGAGTTCGGTCGTCACCCGTTGGTCCGCTCCACACGCAGCACGGCGATGTCGTCGGTGAGCCCGCCGTGCGCCTGGGCGCATTTCTCGGCGCCGTCAATGAGCGCGTCGACGAACGCCGGACCGGGCAAGCCCGCGAGTGAACGGCCCAACTCGAGCAGACCGTCCTCGCCGAGGCGCTGCTTGCCTTGCCCCGAATGCCCCTCGAAGAGTCCGTCGGTGAGCAGTATGAGCCCATGTTCGACCGGCAACTGCACCTCGTGCTCCGGCCAGTCGTCAGCCTGCAGGCCCAAAGCCGGACCAAAGGGTGGCTCAACCCATTCCACCGTGTCCCTGCCGTGCAGCAACATCCCGGGATGACCGGCACGCACCGCGGTGATGGGCGAGCCGTCGGGAGGTATCGCCACGCTCAGCACTGTCGCGAAGATCCCCGTTTCGGTGCGTTCGGCGTGCAGTACCCGCTCCAGCTGCCGCATCCGTTCTGCACCGTGGATGGCGGCGAACGCGAGCGTGCGCCAGGCGATCCGCAACGCCGCGCCCAAGGCCGCCTCGTCAGGCCCGTGCCCAGCGACGTCGCCGATCAGCACATGCACCACCCGGTCGGGAGTTTGTACGACGTCGTAGAAGTCACCGCATAACAGCGCGTTCTCGCGGCTGGGGCGGTACCGGGCAACGATGTCGACACCCGGATCGTCCAGCAGCAGCGGAGAGGGCAGCAGGCCGCGTTCGAGCAACGCGTTCTCGCGCGCTCGGAGTTGGGTCGCGTGCAGGTCGGCGGCAATGAGCTCGGCTCGTTTTCGCTCGATCGCGTATAGCAGCGCACGCCGCAGCATTTCCGGTTCGACGCGCCCTTTGACCAGGTAGTCCTGTGCGCCCGCAGCGACAGCAGACGCCCCGAAAAACTCGTCGTTCAGCCCGGTCAGCACGACGATCGGGACGGTGGAATCGCGTTTGCCGATGCGCTCGAGTGCGTCCATTCCGTTGGCGTCGGGCAGGTTCAGATCCAGCAGTACGCAGTCGGGGCGGGCGGACGCCAGCTCGCGCTCGGCGTGCGCCATCGATTGCGCCCACACCACCTCGATGTCGGCGACCGCATCCGAGATCAGGTCTTCCACCAGCGCGGCGTCGGCTCGGTCATCTTCGACCAACAGCAATGACAACGACTGCCAATCCGCTGACGAGTCACCGCCGGGAGACAGCTCGGGGGTCAGCTGCCGGTCATGTGGCGTGCGCAAGGAAGACCACGTCCTTCAATTCGAACCCCCGGGCGCGGTACACCCGTTTGCTCGAGTGAGACGACGTTCGACAATAACCGGTACGCCGCCAATGCCACACGCGCGCCTCCATACCTGCGATGTTTGCCGATCGCGAAACGAGCAAGATCAGCGCAACAATGCCCGCGACATCACCACACGTTGAATCTGGTTGGTGCCCTCGTAGATTTGGGTGATCTTGGCATCGCGCATCATCCGCTCGACCGGGAAGTCGCTGGTATAACCGGCGCCGCCGAACAGTTGCACGGCCGACTCCGTCACGTCCATGGCGGTGTCGGAGGCGAAGCACTTTGCGGCGGCGGAGATGAATCCGAGATTCGGCTCGCCGCGTTCGGCGCGGGCAGCCGCGGTGTAGACCATCAGCCGGGCCGCTTCGACTTTCATCGCCATATCGGCCAGTTCGAACTGCACACCCTGGAACTCGGAGATCGACTGGCCGAACTGCTTGCGGTCCTTGGTATAGGCGACCGTGGCGTCCAGCGCGCCCTGCGCGATGCCCACAGCCTGCGCACCAACAGTGGGGCGAGTGTGGTCGAGCGTCTGCAGTGCGGTCTTGAAGCCGGTGCCAGGTACGCCGATGATTCGATCGCCCGGGATGCGGCAGTTCTCGAAGTACAGCTCGGTGGTCGGCGAGCCTTTGATGCCCATCTTCTTTTCTTTGGGACCGACGGTGAACCCCTCGTCGTCCTTGTGAACGATGAACGCCGAGATTCCGTTAGCGCCCTTGTCCGGGTCGGTCACCGCCATGACCGTGTACCAAGTTGACTTGCCGCCGTTGGTGATCCAGCACTTGGCGCCGTTGAGAATCCAGTCATCCCCGTCGGCCTTGGCCCGGGTCCGCATCGACGCCGCGTCACTGCCGGCTTCGCGCTCGCTCAATGCATAGGACGCCATCGCCCCCTCCGCGGCCAGGGACGGCAACACCTGCTTCTTCAGCTCCTCCGAACCCCGCAGGATCAGGCCCATGGTGCCGAGTTTGTTCACCGCCGGGATCAGCGACGCAGAAGCGTCGACACGCGCCACTTCTTCGATCACGATGCAAGCGGCTACCGAGTCCGCGCCCTGACCGCCGTATTCCTCGGGGATGTGGACGGCGTTGAAACCGGACGTGTTCAGCGCCGCCAGCGCCTCCTCGGGAAACCGGGCCTCTTCGTCCACCTCGGCGGCATACGGAGCGATCTCCTTTTCCGCCAACGCGCGGATCGCCGCCCGCAATTCGTCGTGTTCCTCGGGCAACTTGAACATATCGAACGCGGGATTTCCGGCCCACCCAGCCATCTTGGCCTCCTTGCTACTCGCCGGTAACTTTACCCTGACGCTGCTGCAACGCCGCATCCTTGGCCCGCACGCTCTCGGCCAGCTGGTCGGAGAACGCGACGATCCGCGCCCGCAGCTGCGGGTCGGACGATCCGAGAATCCGCACGGCCAGCAAGCCGGCGTTGCGGGCGCCGCCGATCGAGACCGTGGCCACCGGAACACCCGCCGGCATCTGCACGATCGACAGCAGAGAGTCGAGGCCGTCCAGCCGCCCCAGCGGCACCGGCACCCCGATCACCGGCAGCGGCGTCGCGGAGGCGACCATCCCCGGCAGGTGGGCCGCGCCGCCGGCGCCGGCGATAATCACCTCGATGCCACGGTCGGCTGCGCCGCGGGCATAGTCGAACATCGCCGCGGGGGTGCGATGCGCCGAGACCACCCGAACCTCGGTCGGTATGTCGAACTCGGCCAGCGCCTGGGCGGCATCGGCCATCACCGACCAGTCGCTGTCGCTGCCCATGATCACCCCGACGCGGGGATGTTCAGCCATGTGGATCCCATCCATCCGTCCACTGCCCGTGTGACAACCAGTGTGCCGCCAGCTCAGCGCGTTCACGCAGCTTCGCTGTGTTTTCCAGGTCCGCCGGACCCGCGCCCAGGAAATTGATATGCCCGACCTTGCGACCGGGGCGTTCGGCCTTGCCGTAGAGGTGCACCCGGGCGTCGGGCATCCGCGCGAACAAGTGATGCAAACGTTCGTCGACCGTCATCGCCGGCGGCTGCGCGGCACTCAGCACGTTAGCCATCACCGTCACCGGTGCGATGGCGCCGGTATCACCGAGCGGATAGTCCAGCACCGCGCGCAAATGTTGTTCGAACTGGCTGGTGCGTGCCCCGTCCATGGTCCAGTGTCCGGAGTTGTGCGGCCGCATCGCGAGCTCGTTGACCAGCAGTACACCGTCGGTGGTCTCGAAGAGCTCGACCGCGAGCACACCGACCACGCCGAGTTCGGCGGCCAATCGCAAAGCCAGCTGTTGCACGGCAGCCGCCAGCTCCTCGGGCAGCTCCGGCGCGGGCGCGATCACCAGCACGCAGATGCCGTCTCGTTGCACCGTTTCCACGACCGGCCACGCCGCCCCCTGGCCGAAGGGCGAGCGCGCCACCAACGCCGACAATTCGCGGCGCAGTTGCACTCGCTCCTCCACCAGCACCGGCACCCCCTCGGCCAGGTAATCGCCGGCGATCTCCCGGGCATGCGCCAGGTCGCGGGCCATCCGCACACCCCGGCCGTCATAACCGCCGCGGACCGCCTTTACCACGATCGGCGCGTCGATACGGTGCGCGAAGGCGTCGATCTCGTCCAGCCTGTCGAGGCTGTCCAGAGCGGCGTAGCGCGGCACCCGGGCGCCCAGCGCCGCCAACCGCCGCCGCATGACGAGCTTGTCCTGGGCGTGCACCAGAGCCTGCGGCGGCGGTGCCACATTGACGCCCTCGGAGACCAGCTTGTCCAGCAGGTCGGTCGGGACGTGCTCGTGATCGAAGGTCAGCGCGGCGGCTCCGGCCGCAACGCGGCGCAGGTCTTCAAGATCGGTGTGCGAGCCGATCACTACGTTGGGGGTGACCTGCGCGGCGGGTTCGTCGGCGGCGGTGGCCAACACCCGCAGCGTCTGCCCCAGCGCGATCGCGGCCTGGTGAGTCATCCGGGCAAGTTGGCCGCCGCCGACCATAGCGACTAGCGGCGCGGCCTCCGGCGGGCGTGAACTCGGCACGGCCATCATGGTGTCATGGCGCGTGACGGCGCGTTGACCGGCTGTGACGCCGAATCGTTATGTACCGTTTTTGCGTCGTTTTTGCGTCCGTCCGTACACTGACGTGTTGTGTCCTTCGCCGACGCCACAATCGCGCGCTTGCCCGGGATCGTTCAGCCCTATGCGCAGCGCCATCATGAACTGATCAAATTCGCCATCGTCGGCGGCACCACGTTCATCATCGACTCGGCAATTTTCTACACCCTCAAGCTGACAATTCTCGAGCCCAAGCCGGTAACCGCCAAGGTCATCGCGGGCATCGTCGCAGTCATCGCGTCCTACGTGTTGAACCGGGAGTGGAGCTTCCGCGACCGTGGCGGGCGCGAGCGCCATCATGAGGCGCTGTTGTTTTTCGCGTTCAGCGGCGTGGGAGTGTTGCTGAGCATGGCGCCGCTGTGGATCTCCAGCTACATCCTGCAGCTGCGGGAGCCGATGGTCTCACTGACCGTGGAAAACATCGCCGACTTCATCTCGGCCTACATCATCGGCAACCTGCTGCAGATGGCGTTTCGCTTCTGGGCGTTCCGCCGCTGGGTATTTCCCGACGAGTTCGCCCGCAGCCCCGACAAAGCGCTGGAATCCGCCCTTACCGCCGGCGGTATCGCGGAAGTCTTCGAGGACGAGCTCGAGGGCGGCAACGTCACCCTGTTGCGCGCCTGGCGCAACAAGGCCAGCCGCGTTGCTCAGCTCGGCGACTCCTCGGAGCCCAGGGTGTCGAAAACCTCGTGATATAGCAGCGAGTGCACCTCGCGCAATCGCGGAATGTCGTGAAACTCCAGCGGATCTTGTGACGCCGACTCGATAATCAGCGTCCCGGTGCGAAACATCCGCTCGAAAAGCCGGTCCCGGAATTCCACACTGTTGATCCGCGCCAACGGAATGTCGATCCCGCTGCGGGTCAGCACTCCGTGCCGAAACATCACCCGCCGGCTGGTGACCACGAAATGTGTGGTCAGCCAGGTGAGGAACGGCCACAGCGTCAGCCAGCCGACGATCACCAACCAGATCCCCCAGATGACGCCGTAGATGACGTTCTTGGCGACCTGTTCCCAATGTGTCGAGTTGAGGTACCCGGACCCGAACGCCGCCAGCGCGGTCGCCAAAATGAGCACCACGACGGGCCAGACCAAGCGCTTCCAGTGCGGATGGCGGTGCAGCACGACCTGTTCGCCGGCGGCCAGGGCGTTATCCGGATAGCGCATGGTCGCGACATTAGCCGTCACCAGCCCCCGATTAGCCGGAGCCCCGCGTGGAATCAGCGCAAATGAATGAGGTCACCGGCGGAAACCACGACGGTATCTCCCCCGCTTTCGATACACAGCCGGCCGTGGTCATCAATAGCGCTGGCGGTCCCGACGATTTCCTTGCCGCCGGGGAGCTGCGCGCACACGCGGGTGCCGATGGTCAGGCTGCGGGCGCGGTAGTCGGCCGCCAGCTGCCAGTCGGCTCCGCGCGCGGCCCGCCAGGCGACGATGCGCCCACCGAGCTCTCGCAACACGCTGCGGGCCAGCTGGTCGCGATCGGGTGCGTCGACTCCGAGGTCGAGCAGCGAGGTCGCCCCGGGGCCGTCAACCTCCTCGGGGGACTGAGTTACGTTGAGCCCCAAACCAATTACCACCACCGGCTTTGCGACCTCGGCGAGAATTCCGGCCAGCTTGCCGCCTGAAGCCAACACGTCGTTAGGCCACTTGAGACCCGCTTGAACGCCGGTCCCTTCAAGCAGGGGGGCCACCGCGTCGACGACCGCCACACCGGTGGCCAGCGACAGCCAGCCCCACCCCTCCGTCGGGACGTCGACGACACTCACGCCGACCGACATCGTGATCTGGGCCCGCGGGGAAGCCGACCATCCGCGTCCATGACGTCCGCGACCGGCGGTCTGGTGCTCGGCGATCAGTACCGCTCCAGCGACGTCGGTCCCCGACGCCGCGCGCGCCAATAGGTCGGCGTTCGTGGAACCCGTTTGCGCCACCACGTCGAGTTGACGCCAACCCAGCCCGGTCCCAATCAGTTCAGCGCGCAACGCCGCCGCGTCCAGTGGCGTCCTGAGCTGATCCCGGTCCATCACCGCCCAGCCTAAACACAGACGCACCGCCTGCCGATACCATCGAGTCCCATGACAAGCGTTACCGACCACACCGCGGAGCCCGCTGCCGAGCACACCATCGACATCCACACCACCGCGGGCAAGCTGGCCGAGCTGCACAAGCGGAGAGAAGAGTCGCTGCATCCCGTTGGTGAGGCCGCCGTCGAGAAGGTGCACGCCAAGGGCAAGCTGACCGCCCGCGAGCGCATCTATGCCCTGTTGGACGACGACTCGTTCGTCGAACTCGACGCGCTGGCCAGGCACCGCAGCACCAACTTCGGACTCGGCGAAAACCGCCCGCTCGGCGACGGCGTGGTCACCGGCTACGGCACCATCGACGGCCGCGACGTGTGCGTCTTCAGCCAGGACGCCACGGTGTTCGGCGGCAGCCTGGGCGAGGTGTACGGCGAGAAGATCGTCAAGGTCCAAGAATTGGCGATCAAGACGGGCCGTCCGCTCATCGGCATCAACGACGGCGCGGGCGCGCGCATCCAGGAGGGCGTCGTCTCGCTGGGCCTGTACAGCCGCATCTTCCGCAATAACATCCTGGCCTCCGGCGTCATCCCGCAGATCTCGCTGATCATGGGCGCCGCCGCCGGTGGACATGTGTACTCCCCCGCGTTGACCGACTTCGTGGTGATGGTCGATCAGACCAGCCAGATGTTCATCACCGGACCGGACGTCATCAAGACGGTCACCGGTGAGGACGTCACCATGGAGGAGCTCGGCGGCGCCCACACCCACATGGCCAAGTCCGGTACGGCGCACTACGTCGCATCGGGCGAGCAGGACGCCTTCGACTGGGTCCGCGACCTGCTGAGCTACCTACCGCCCAACAACTTCACTGACGCGCCCCGGTATGCCGAGCCGCATCCGGAAGGCGCCATCGAGGAAAACCTCACCGCTGAGGACCTCGAGTTGGACACGCTGATCCCGGACTCGCCCAACCAGCCCTACGACATGCACGAGGTGATCACCCGCATCCTCGACGAAGACGAGTTCCTGGAAATCCAGAACGGTTACGCCCAGAACATCGTCGTCGGGTTCGGTCGTATCGAAGGCCGACCGGTTGGGATTGTGGCCAACCAGCCGACCCATTTCGCTGGCTGCCTGGACATCGACGCCTCGGAGAAGGCGGCCCGTTTCGTGCGCACCTGCGACTGCTTCAACATCCCGATCGTCATGCTGGTCGACGTCCCCGGCTTTTTGCCGGGCACCGACCAGGAATACAACGGCATCATCCGGCGCGGCGCCAAGCTGCTGTTCGCCTACGGCGAGGCCACCGTTCCGAAGATCACCGTCATCACCCGCAAGGCCTACGGCGGCGCCTACTGCGTCATGGGCTCCAAAGACATGGGCTGCGACGTCAACCTGGCCTGGCCGACCGCGCAGATCGCGGTGATGGGCGCCTCCGGCGCCGTCGGGTTCGTCTACCGCCAAAAGCTGGCGGCCGCGGCCAAGGAGGGCGAGGACGTGGACGCACTGCGGCTGCAGTTGCAGCAGGAGTATGAGGATACGTTGGTCAACCCCTACGTCGCCGCCGAGCGTGGATACGTCGACGCGGTGATCCCGCCGTCCTACACCCGCGGCTATATCGCCACCGCGCTGCGCCTGCTGGAACGCAAGATCTCACACCTGCCGCCCAAGAAGCACGGGAACATTCCGCTGTGAGTCGAGTGAGCGGAACGAGCACGGTGAGTGACGGGAACGAGACGAACGATGCAACCCCTGTGAGCGAGAACGAGACGGCCGAGACGCAGCAGCCGCACGAGCCGCACATCGAGATCCTCAAGGGACAACCCACCGACGAGGAGCTGGCCGCGCTGATCGCCGTGCTGGGCAGCGTCGGCGGTGCGCCCGAGCCTGCGCAGTCGGAGAGGACCCGCTGGGGCCTACCGGTGGACAGGCTGCGCTACGCGATGTCCAACTATCAGCGAATCACCCTGCAGCAGCGGTTACACATGCGGCAATGACCCGGGTGGTTCTCGGGTCCGCCTCTCCCGGTCGGCTCAAGGTGTTGCGCCAGGCCGGCATCGATCCGCTGGTGAAGGTGTCCGGGGTCGACGAGGATCTGGTCACCGCGACTCTGGAGGCAGATGCTTCGCCCGGTGACGTGGTATGCGCCCTCGCGCGGGCCAAGGCCGAACAGGTGGCCGGCGAGCTGGATAGCACGGTTGCTACGGATTGCATTGTCATCGGCTGCGATTCGATGCTGTACGTCGACAGCCAGCTATGCGGCAAGCCGCAATCCGTTGCCGCTGCACGCCAACTTTGGCAGGCCATGGCAGGCCGCGCCGGGCAGCTCTATACCGGCCACTGCGTGATCCGGTTGCTGGACTATGAAATAGTCCACCGAGAAGCGCAAACATCAATCACCACAGTGCATTTCGGAACACCGTCGCGTGACGACCTCGAGGCGTACCTGGCTTCCGGCGAATCGTTGCGGGTCGCCGGCGGGTTCACTCTCGACGGCCTGGGCGGATGGTTCATCGACGGTGTCGACGGCGACCCATCGGCTGTGGTGGGGATCGGACTGCCGCTGACGCGGTCGCTGCTTGACCGCGCGGGCCTGTCCATCGCCACGCTGTGGGCGGACAATCCGCTCTAATTAAAAGCCCGTGCGATGGGTAAGCTTTTGGTGTGCCGTTACCTCCCGACCCGAGCCCCACACTGTCGGCCTACTCCCAGCCGGAACGGCTAGTCACCGCCGACTGGTTGTCCGCCAAGATGGGCGCCCCCGGACTGGTGATCGTCGAATCCGACGAGGACGTTTTGCTCTACGACGTCGGCCACATTCCCGGCGCGGTCAAGATCGACTGGCACACCGACCTCAACGAACCGAGGGTGCGCGACTACATCAACGGCGAGGAGTTCGCCGAGTTGATGGATCGCAAGGGCATCGCCCGCGATGACACGGTGGTGATCTACGGCGACAAAAGCAACTGGTGGGCGGCCTATGCGCTGTGGGTCTTCACTTTGTTCGGCCACCCCGACGTGCGATTGCTCAACGGTGGGCGTGATCTCTGGCTCTCCGAACGCCGGGACACCACCCTGGAGGTCCCCAGCAGTACCACGACCGGCTATCCCGTCGTACAGCGAAACGACGAGCCGATCCGTGCCTTCAAAGACGACGTGCTGGGCATCCTCGGCAGCCAGCCCTTGATCGACGTGCGTTCACCCGAGGAGTACACGGGCAAGCGCACACACATGCCCGACTACCCCGAGGAAGGTGCGCTGCGCGCCGGCCACATCCCCACCGCCCGGTCGATTCCGTGGGGGAAGGCTGTCGACGAGAGCGGTCGATTCCGCAGCCGCGAAGAGCTGGAAGAGCTCTACGGCTTCCTCAACCCCGACGACAAAACCGTCGTGTATTGCCGGATCGGCGAGCGGTCCAGCCACACCTGGTTCGTGCTCACACATTTGCTGGGCAAGCCGGGAGTGCGTAACTACGACGGGTCGTGGACCGAGTGGGGCAACACCGTGCGCGTGCCCATCGTCGCGGGCGAAAGTCCGGGAGCTGTACCCGACTTATGACTCTGCCCGCGCCGCTGGCTGAGGTGGTGTCCGACTTCGCCGAAGTGCAGGGCCAGGACAAGCTGAAGCTACTGCTGGAATTCGCCGACGACCTGCCGGAGCTGCCCGACAATCTCGCAGAAGGGGCCATGGAGCCGGTGCCCGAGTGTCAGTCGCCGCTCTTTCTGCACGTCGACGCGCACGACCCAACCCGGGTGCGCCTGTTTTTCAGCGCGCCCGCCGAAGCGCCGACCACCCGGGGGTTTGCCTCGATCCTGGCCGCCGGTCTCGATGAACAACCCGCCGCCGACATCCTGGCGGTGCCCGAAGACTTTTATACCGACCTGGGTCTGGCCGCTCTGATCAGCCCGCTGCGGTTGCGCGGCATGTCGGCGATGCTTGCCCGGATCAAGCGGCGGCTGCGCGAGACCGCCCAGTAAACCCTGAATTCCGGACACCGCCTCGTCGGCCCGGCGGCGCGCCGCTTAGACTTCCCCCGAGTTGTAAGAAACTCTCTTAGACAAAACTCGCAGAAGAATGTCTGCAGATATGCCAAACAGGAGGCGCAGTGGCTAGTCACGCCAGCTCGAGGATCTCCAAGGTGCTCGTCGCCAATCGCGGCGAAATCGCAGTCCGGGTGATCCGCGCGGCCCGCGATGCGGGCCTGCCCAGCGTGGCGGTGTACGCCGAGCCCGACGCCGAGGCGCCGCACGTGCGCCTGGCCGACGAGGCGTTCGCTCTGGGCGGTCAAACCTCCGGAGAGTCGTACCTGGACTTCGGCAAAATCCTCGATGCGGCGGCGAAATCCGGCGCCAACGCCATCCACCCCGGCTATGGCTTCTTGTCGGAGAACGCCGACTTCGCTCAGGCGGTCATCGACGCCGGCCTGATCTGGATCGGCCCCAGCCCACAGTCGATCCGCGACCTCGGTGACAAGGTCACCGCCCGCCACATCGCCGCCCGCGCGCAAGCTCCACTGGTACCGGGCACCCCCGACCCGGTCAAGGACGCCGACGAAGTGGTGGCCTTCGCCAAGGAATACGGTGTGCCGATCGCGATCAAGGCCGCCTTCGGCGGCGGCGGTAAGGGCATGAAGGTGGCCCGCGCCATCGAAGAGATTCCCGAACTGTACGAATCGGCGGTGCGCGAGGCGGTGTCCGCGTTCGGTCGCGGTGAGTGCTTTGTGGAGCGGTACCTCGACAAACCCCGCCACGTCGAGGCCCAGGTGATCGCCGACAAGCACGGCAATGTCGTTGTGGCCGGTACCCGCGACTGCTCACTGCAACGCCGTTTCCAGAAGCTGGTGGAAGAGGCGCCGGCGCCATACCTGACTGACGCGCAGCGCAAGGAGATCCACGAATCGGCGAAACGGATCTGCAAAGAGGCGCACTACTACGGCGCCGGAACCGTCGAATACCTGGTCGGCCAGGACGGATTGATTTCGTTTTTGGAGGTCAACACCCGCCTTCAAGTCGAACACCCGGTTACCGAGGAGACCGCGGGCATCGACTTGGTGTTGCAGCAGTTCAAGATCGCCAACGGCGAGAAGCTCGACCTGACCGAGGACCCCACGCCGCGCGGGCATGCCATCGAATTCCGGATCAACGGCGAGGATGCGGGACGCAACTTCCTGCCCGCCCCCGGGCCGGTGAGCAAATTCCACCCGCCGACCGGCCCCGGCGTGCGGTTGGACTCCGGTGTCGAGACCGGCTCGGTGATCGGCGGCCAGTTCGACTCGATGCTGGGCAAGCTGATCGTGCACGGCGCCGACCGGCAAGAGGCGCTGGCGCGGTCCCGGCGCGCTCTGGACGAGTTCGAGGTCGAAGGCCTTGCCACCGTCATCCCGTTCCATCGCGCCGTGGTGTCCGACCCGGCGTTCATCGGCGACGACAAGGGCTTCTCGGTGCACACCCGCTGGATCGAGACCGAGTGGAACAACACAGTCGAGCCCTTCACCGGCGGCGAGCCCCTTGACGACGACGACGCCCGGCCCCGCCAGAAAGTGGTGGTCGAGGTGGACGGACGCCGGCTCGAAGTTTCGCTGCCCGCCGATCTGGCGCTGTCCAACGGCGCCGGCGCCGACGCGGTGGGCGCCATCCGCAAAAAGCCCAAGCCCCGCAAGCGTGGCTCGCACGCCGGCGCGGCGGCGTCCGGTGACGCGGTTACCGCGCCCATGCAGGGCACCGTGGTCAAGGTCGCGGTCGAGGAAGGACAGCAGGTTGCCGTCGGCGACCTGGTAGTGGTCCTCGAGGCGATGAAGATGGAGAACCCGGTCAACGCGCACAAGGACGGCACCATCACCGGACTTGCGGTCGAGGCCGGCGCCGCCATTACTCAGGGCACGGTGCTCGCCGAGATCAAGTAGCCCTCTGGCCAGCGTTCCTGGGAAACACTTAGGAGAACGTTGTCGCCTGGGCCTACCGCGGGTAGGGTTCATGACAGGTTGAGTTCACAGCCGCCCGGAATACGTCAGTAACGCGGGGGTAGGCGAATTCCCCTCCTAAAACCTCTATTACGCGTTTTACTACGCGCGGCTGGCGTAATCCACAGCACGAATCCTCCTCTACCGAGGGAGTAAGCAATGTCTGTGGCCCAATCTTGGCAACAAAGCCGCACGGCCCAATTCAGTGCCCGCTGGGAGCCGTCGGGCACAGTGATCACCGTCGACGGTGAACTCGACGCCGCCAACGCTGATCAGCTCGCCGCCTACGTGCAGCGCAGCGTCAGGCGTTCCAAGCGCGTGATCTTGGACCTGCGTAGGCTGGAATTCATTGGTACTGCTGGCTTTTCGGTGCTACATCGAATCAACGTCGTGTGTTCGGGTGCCCAGGTTTACTGGGCCATGGCGCCGAGTCAGGCGGTATCGCGGTTATTGCGTGTCTGCGACCCCGACGGCACTCTGCCGGTAACGATGCCGGCGGAGGAGTCACTGCTGGGCTCGGTCACATGGGCCGCGAGCAAAGCGCGGCGCCCGCTACTGCAATTGGTCCCGCAGTCGAGCTAGCGACTTCGCCAGCAGCCGAGACACGTGCATTTGGGAGATGCCGACCCGTTCGGCAATTTGTGTTTGTGTCATCGACTCAAAAAACCTGAGTACCAACACCGTTCGCTCCCGCTCGGGCAGCGCTTCGAGCAACGGACGTAGCGACTCTCGATTCTCGATCTGATCGAGACCGGTATCCACGTCGCCCAGAGTATCTGCGATCGCACGGGCGTCGTCATCGTCGCTGCCGCCGCCGCTGTCAATGGACAAGGTGTTGTAGGAGCTGCCCGCCACCAGGCCCTCGATGACCTCGTCGCGGTCCATACCGAGTTCTGCAGCGAGTTCGGTTGCGGTGGGGGCCCGGCCCAGCCGTTGTGACAGATCGGCGGTGGCGGTGCCAAGCCGCAGGTGTAATTCCTTCATGCGCCGGGGAACCTTGACCGACCAGCTGTTGTCGCGGAAGTGCCGTCGAACCTCTCCCATGATCGTGGGCACCGCGAACGAAACGAAGTCCGATCCGGCCTCGACGTCGAACCGGACCACCGCGTTGACTAATCCGACCCGCGCGACCTGAACCAAGTCGTCACGTGGTTCGCCTCGGCCCTCGAAGCGACGAGCGATGTGATCGCCCAGTGGCAGGCACCGTTCTACGATCTTGTCCCGCTGGCGTTGGAATTCCATTGAGTCAGCGGCAAAGCTCGCCAGCTCACGGAACATATCCGGAACATCGGCGTATTCGTTCGGGCGCGCATCCGAACCGCCGGCATTTCGGGCCGTCACCTGTTGGCGGCCGCCCGTCGCGCCGTCAGCGCGATACCAAAGACGCTGCCGGTTTCACTGGGTTCGCGGCCGTCGTGGAAAGTCTGGACGTCGTCGGCCAATGACGTCAGAACGTGCCAGCTGAAGCTCCCGGGTGACACCACGTCATGGGTGTCGCACGCCGCGGACGCCTCCACTATCAATTCGTCGTCTAACGGGTCGACGACCACGACGAGCGTTGCGTCGGGAGTGGCCGATCGGATCAATCGGGTGCACACTTCGTCTACCGCGAGCCGCAGGTCCGCCACAGCATCGAAATCCAGGTCCTCGAAGGTGCCGATGGCACCGACCAGCGTGCGCAGCATCGCGAGGTTCTCCAGGCGTGCAGCAACATGCAGTTCGACGGCGCGGTGGCCCCGTTGACGCTTGTTACCTCGCAATCCCGCATCGGTCATATGGTCTCCCGGCAATGTTTGACTGACACTACTCGTGCTTTGGAGCCCGCGTTCGACCGCCGGATCGAGCCGGTTAGTCACGATTCCCACCGGGTATTCCACCCGATATAGACGGGCCTGACACGACCGACACACTTCGGACGCGCCGGCTCAAGCGCGTCGCGTGATCGCCGGGATCACGCCGGTCATATTGATCGTCGTCGCAATAGGCATCTATGTCGGCGCTTTCGTGATTCTGTCCCCGATGGTGGGTTAACGACGCTAACGCAACACTGCGGCACTCAATCATGGTCTAGACGTAATACCCGCTCGACGCGGTGAATAACCCAGTAGGAGATCGGGATGATCGGCCGCGACAACATGTCGGACGAGATACCCGTCGCGGACGCCATCGAACAGGACGAAGAAACCGTGCCCGAGCCAACCCCCGACCCCACGAAAGACAACCCGCGGTTCTTAACAGTCCCAGACCCAGAGACCTAGACTTATTGCCATGAGGCAAATTCTGCTGCGGGCAGTTGTGCTTCTGGGATCATGGGCGATCGGACTGCTGGTGGCGGCCTGGGTTGTTCCCGGCGTTTCGGTGTCAGTGTCGGGGTTCATCGTCGCCGTGGTGTTGTTCTCGGTAGCGCAGGCGATCCTGTCGCTGGTGATCTTGAAGTTGCCCCGTGGATATGCGTCGCTGCTCCTCGGGGGCACCGGCCTGGCATTGACCCTCGTCGCGCTGATTCTCGCCTCGGTATTGACTCACGGGCTCACCATCCGCGGCGTTGCATCCTGGTTTGCCGCAACGATCGTGGTGTGGCTCGTGACAACGGTTGGGGCGATTTCGCTGCCGGAGGCGCTCGTTCGCCGTGCGGCCAGCTCGACCTGACCAAATCGAACCTCGGCAGCGTGGCGCGCAACCGCCTCCCACGCGAGCGCGTCACGGTATTCGCGCGAGGGCTGAGCCGCTGGTCAGCGGCAAAGTTGTGAGTTTCGCCAGGACCGCCGAATGAGTAGCATTCTGTTATCTCGTCCGATGGCGGAGGGAGAGGTGATGGGGGACAGGCATCACGATCCGACGGATCATTTCCGGACCACGCAACCGCACGCTGGTATCACGATGAAGGACAACCTCTTCTGGCCCGGGTTCATCCTGCTAATTGTCGCGTTCTTCGGGATGATCAGCACTGCGGCAGCCGCCGCCTACGGACATTATGAATGGCTCGCCACGACGGTGCTCGTCGCCGTGCTCGGAACCGTCGCCGGAGCGCTATGGTTCGTCGTGGAGCTTCGCCGCGTGGCCAGCATCGACGAGCAGTGGCACGTCGCAGACGCCGAGAGCCAGCCGCGCCAGCGCGCCGCAGCGAAGAGCCGACCCGTAATTTAGTCAGGGTCTTGGGCGATTCGAACCTGTAGTTGACGCTGGTCAAAGGGCCAGTACCGGGCCGGCAATTGCCGGAACCCCCATCGAGACCGTCACCACCATGAGCGTCAACAAAAACCAGCCCGCGCCGTGCCATCCCCACCAAGTACCCTCGTCGCGCCAGACGCGGTAGGTGCGCAGGAACGCCCAAAGCCCGCTGGCAAACAAGATCAGCGGTCCCCCGAACGCCAGCAGCACCCGCTGGGGCGCGCCGCAGGCCGCCGTGTCGACGCCCGTTCCCGGGCAGGTGCTGACCCACATTGCGGCCAGCACGACGAAGCCGACTGCCGCAGCCGTGGCCAGGACGGCAAATCGGATGGCGGCGCGCACCTCGCCGTCCTCCTGACCTAAGCGATCGCCACGTGATCGCTCGTCTGCTTTCGGCATCCTGAACCTCGTATCCCGCGTAGTCACTGCGCCTAGTCTTTCGTTCGCTACGACGGATTAGTTACCGCGTTATCAGAATTTTTTTCGACCACCTCGTGATGCTGGTCCTTGCGCGAGGTGTCACCATGACAAATACCCCACGGCAAACCACGGTAAACCGCTTCAGGCCTAGGTCACAGCCGTCAATGCGCCGCGTATGGCGGTAATCGCCACGTCGATTTCCGCGCGTGAAACGGTCAGTGCGGGACGGAACCGAACGCCGTCTGCGCCCGCGGGCAGCACAATCACGGCACGTTGCCACAGCTGACGGATCAACTCGTTGCGGTCAGCAGTAGTTGGCAGGCTGAACGCACACATCAGGCCGCGGCCGCGTGGGTCGAGAACCACTGCCGGGAACTCGTAGGCAAGTTCGTCGAGCCGCGCGCGCAGGTAGCAGCCTTGTTCGGCTGCATGGTCGAACAGCCCGTCGGCCTCGATCACTTCGAGGATGCGGCGGGCGCGGACC